>JARBUM010000055.1 GCA_029239675.1 Pelosinus sp.
GCACCGATTGCTGCGGGAAGGGCAAAGCCCATGGAACCCATACCACCAGAATTAAGCATTCTCTGATTTTTCTTGAGTCTAAAAGACTGGGCTGCCCACATCTGATGTTGTCCTACATCAAGACATATAATATCTCCCTCTTTGCTATGCTGAGAAAGCACTTTCATAAAGGCATTTGGATCAATGTTGTTAGCTTCAATTATTTTAGATTCAGTAGGATACTTGTCTTTATAGAGATGTATTCTTTCGTGCCAGCTTGAAATGTCTTTTTTCTTAAATTTTCTCAACTTATCATTCGCCAAAATCAAAAATTCTTTAACATCATAATGAACGGCTACATCCAGTTTAATTTTATAATTTAATTCTATCTCATCAATATCTATTTGAATTTTTTTGGCTCCGCGAGCAAAAGTATCTGGCCTTGTGCCAGTTTGCCGAGTATCTAATCGTGAACCTAAAACTAATAATAAGTCACAATTTGCTAAGGTCAGATTGCTATAACGATTGCCATATGATCCTATCATACCTACAAACGCTGAATGATCATGTGGTATAGCATCAAGCCCCATAAGAGAAGTTACAACAGGGAAACCAGTTTTGTCAATAAACTCTAACAATTCCTCTGTTGCATTCGCAATTCTAACCCCACCACCAACAAGAATGACCGGTCTTTTTGCTTCTCCG
Organism: Pelosinus sp.; assembly: GCA_029239675.1. Lineage (GTDB taxonomy): Bacteria > Bacillota > Negativicutes > DSM-13327 > DSM-13327 > Pelosinus. Next base: position 685 of record JARBUM010000055.1, read on the forward strand.
ATTATAGTAAAAATTTCATCAAGCTTCTCTGTAATTTCTTGTTGTTTCTCTATTTGTTTATACTCTTTACTCTCAAAAAAACTTTCCAGTTTATCTGGTTCAATCTGTGCACGTTGGATGTTCATTGGAATATCCAGTAGCACAGGTCCTGGTCTGCCGCTTTGAGCCATATATACAGCTTTCTCAAGGTGATAGCGAATTTTTTCAGCATCTACGATGAGTTCCGCATATTTTGTTAAGGGTGTAGCCACGGATACAATATCCGTTTCTTGAAAACCGATCTGGCGCACAGGACTATCAAATTTATATTCGTAGGTATTCACTTGACCAGTAATGAATAAACATGGTACGGAGTCAAAGTAACAGCTACCAATACCTGTAAGCATATTCAATGCTCCTGGTCCACTGGTGGCCATAGCAACACCTAACTTACCATTGATACGAGCATATGCTTCTGCCGCAAATGCCCCAGACTGTTCATGATGAACTGAGACACATTGAATATCATTACGTTCATAGGTAGAGTCCAATAAGTGTACAATAGCTCCTCCAACAAATTCAAAAATATGGGAAACATCTTGTTTTACAATAAAATCAATCACATAATCTGATAGTTTCATTACAACACATCCTATTTTTATGGATATAGATCAAGATTTTCTTTCATCCATGAAATGGTCTTACAAAGTCCAGCTTCTAAATCCGATTGGATTCCAAAACCAGCTCTATTCGCTTTTGCAATATCGGCTACCCAAAGAGAAGATTCAGGCCTTTTTTGTTCAGCCGCGCCCCAAATAGGTTCCACACCATTGCCTATGATTTGCGTAATCATCGCAACTACATCGCCTATGGAATGCTGAACTCCACTGCCTACATTAAAAATATTTCCTCCTAAGGCTGGCTTGTTTACAATGAGCTGATAGAAATCTAACACGTCGTCAATATATATATAGTCACGGACAGAATTAGGGGTAGATAGTTGAGGCGCTTCTCCTCTGAGCAGTGACTTTATCACATAAGGTATTAGTCTTTTGGGATCATCCCAATTGCCATAGGGAGAAAACAACCGTAAAGTAACGATGGGTAGACTTTTTACCACAGCTTCTGACTGGCAAAAAAGCGTTGCTGCCACTTTAGAAACTCCATAATCTCCTACTGGCATGGGAACATCGGATTCTTTCATTGGTTCTTGTTTAGAACCATATTCAGAAGAACTACCCGTATTTACAAAGTAATCAAAACCTACTATTTCGCAGGCTTGCAATAAATTGACTGTTCCCATAAAATTCGCTTCCATAATATTTTTTGTTCCTTGTTGGAAAGCAAATCCACCATAGGTAGCAAGATGATAAATAATATTTGGTCTTATCTTGTTGATACTCTTTTGCACACTCATACTATCACACAACTCAACCTGATGTTCAGTAACATGTTGCAGGATATCTGCTAAACGCCACTTATTCGACTGCTTGCGTGTAAAAATATCAACCTTATGACCTGAACTTACTAAACGCCGCACAAGGCAAGCACCAACAAAGCCAGTTGCCCCAGTAACTAGTATCTTCATTTCTTACAAAACTCTCTTATTTTTTCAATCATAAACTGAACCATATCCCCATTCATTCCTGGATAAACTCCAATCCAGAAGGTACGATTCATGATCGTATCTGTATTCTTCAATTCACCAACGATCCTATAGCCCTCTTTGGCTTCTCTCATTTCATCAAAGCAAGGATGTTTTAATAAATTTCCAGCAAATAGCATTCTGGTTTGTATACTGTTGCCTTCTAAATATGCCACTATCTCATCACGAGTGAATTTGGCATCTTCTTTTACGGTCAGCAAAAATCCAAACCAACTTGGCTCTGAATTAGCTGTTGCTTCCGGCAAGATAAGTTCATCTTGTAAGCTGTCCAGTCCTTCCCGTAACAGTTTCCAATTTCCTTTACGCTTTTCAATAAAGGTAGGTAGCTTTTCTAGCTGAGCACAACCTACAGCGGCTTGCATATCCGTAACCTTTAAGTTATATCCTAAATGGGAATAGACATATTTATGATCATAACCTAAGGGTAACTCGCCAAATTGTTGGGTAAAGCGATTTTTACAAGTATCATCTTTACCTGATGGGCACCAGCAATCCCGCCCCCAGTCTCGGAAAGATTCGATAATACGTTTTAACTGGGTATCATTTGTATAGACTGCTCCACCTTCTCCCATGGTCATATGGTGGGGTGGATAAAAGCTGGAGGTACCAATATGTCCGATAGTTCCTGCATATTGACACTCACCGTTATACAAATATTTTGTTCCTAATGCATCACAATTGTCTTCAATTAGCCACAAATCATGTTTGTCACAGAAATCTTTGACTGCCTGCAAATCAAATGGATTGCCTAATGTATGGGCAATCATGACTGCTTTAGTTTTAGCAGATAAAGCATCTTCCAACATTGTCACATCAATATTATACGTAGGCAGTGTCACATCGACAAATACAGGAATTGCCCCATATTGAATAATAGGGGCTACTGTTGTGGGGAATGCTGCTGCTACAGTAATGACCTCATCACCTTTTTTGATTCTGCGCTCACCCAATTTGTGAGAAGTTAAAGCCATAAAAGCTAAAAGATTAGCGGATGATCCAGAGTTAGTTAAAGAACAATGCTTTACTCCCAAAAATTCAGCAAATTCCTTCTCAAATTTCTCGGCATATTTGCCTGTGGTTAGCCAGAAATCCAATGAAGAATCAATTAAGTTAATAATTTCTTGTTCATCAAACACACGACCACCATAAGAAATACGATCGCCTTGTTTAAAATCATTTTCCTTTTTATGTTTGACTTGATAGTGTTTGATCGCGGCATCAATCACCTGTTGCCTAAGTTGTTTTTCTAATTCTATCGTATCGCTCATTGCTATACCTCACCATTATGATTTCATATATTCTTGTATTTGTTGTAAGCAAATGGCACGCATATCAGCTTTTTGTTGATATGCATGAACCCACTCCACAATTTTTCCCAATGCCTGCTCTAAATCCCAACTAGGTTGCCAAAAAAGTTTCGCTTTTGCCTTTGAGCAGTCCAGCTTTAAATAATGAGCTTCGTGAGGATGATTTCCTTTATCTACTTCATAAGAAGCATAACTGCCCCATTCCTCGCACATTTTCCGAACTACCCACGCTACTGGCTTCGCATCACTATCGTTAGGGCCAAAATTCCAACCTTCTGCAAAATCTTTTCCATCCTCATACAATCGTTGCGCCAGCAGCAGATATCCACTAAGGGGCTCTAGCACATGCTGCCAAGGGCGTATGGAATGAGGATTACGAATTCTTATCTTTTCATTCTTTAAAAGAGCATTTATACAATCAGGTATTAGACGATCTGCAGCCCAATCACCACCGCCGATCACATTACCAGCTCTCGCTGTTGCCAGTCCAACACCGTGTTCCTTATATTCATTCGGATTAAAAAACGAACTTCGATAGGAAGAAGTTACCAATTCAGAGCATCCCTTACTATTGGAATAAGGATCATATCCTCCCATCGGCTCATTTTCTCGATAACCCCAAACCCATTCTTTATTCTCATAACATTTGTCTGTTGTCACGTTAACAATCGCTTTTACGTTTCTGCAGGCACGCACTGCTTCCAATACATGAACCGTGCCCATTACATTGATTGCATAGGTATCTACAGGATTGTTATATGAATCCCTTACTAACGCTTGCGCAGCCATATGAATTACGATTTCTGGTTGTGCAGTTAACATGACTTTGGTTAGTGATTCTCTATCACGTACATCACCAATAACTGATGTTACCAACTCATCTACTCTGCACAGCTCAAATAAGCTAGGTTTGGTAGGTGGCTGCAATGCATAGCCAGTTACTTTTGCGCCTAATAAGGTTAGCCATAAACATAACCAAGACCCTTTAAACCCAGTATGTCCTGTAATAAAGACTTTTTTCCCTTGCCAGAATTCTTTATTTATCATCATAAGCACCTATTCCCATATTTTCCATGGGGCTTTGTTAATCTGCCATAATTTTTCCAGGTTATCTTTGTCTCGTATGGTATCCATAGGCTGCCAGAAACCATCATGCTTATAGGCAAGCAATTGCTTGTTCTGGGCTAATTTCTCCATAGGATCACGTTCGAATATCGTGCTATCATTTGTAATATAGTTAAAAACTTCTGGCTCTAACACAAAGAATCCACCATTGATCCAACCACCATCTCCTTGGGGCTTTTCTTGAAAACCTTGTACCCTGTTCCCATCAGATAAATCAAGTGCACCAAAACGTCCTGAAGGCTGAACAGAAGTTACAGTTGCAAGCTTACCATGAGATTTATGATAGTCAACTAAACAACTAATATCTACATCGCTAACTCCATCACCATAGGTAAGCATAAAGGGCTCATTTCCAATATATTGTTGTATACGTTTTACCCGCCCACCTGTCATCGTGTCTAATCCAGTATTCACCAAGGTAACTTTCCAAGGTTCAGCCTGATGGTTATGGATAATTTGCTGATTTGGTTTGGTAAAGTCAAACGTAACATCTGCTTCATGTAAAAAATAATGAGCAAAATATTCTTTAATACAATAGGCTTTGTAGCCTAAGCAAACCACAAAATCATTAAATCCATAATGAGAGTATATCTTCATAATATGCCAAAGAATCGGTCTTCCACCAATTTCCACCATGGGTTTAGGTTTCAAATGAGATTCTTCACTAATACGTGTACCAAATCCACCTGCCAAGATTACTACCTTCATTATTTCTCCCCCAATAAAGAACTTCTACTTTACTACCTCATATCCTGAGTTGATGATTTTTGTTTAATCCCATCTCCACCATAAACACTAAATACTGTCATAACCAGTATCTTTAAATCCAGTAAAAAGGATTGTTCCTGCAAATAAACTAAGTCAAAATGTACTTTTTTTTGCAAGGAAATCTCATCTCTTCCATTCACTTGTGCCCAACCAGTAACGCCTGGTCTAATTTTATCAATTCCTACATCTATTCGCATCTGGCGCAAATCATATTGATTATACAATGCAGGTCTCGGGCCAACTAGAGACATGTGCCCTAAAAGTACATTAAATAGCTGAGGTAGTTCATCTATACTATATTTTCTCAAATAATAACCTAGTTTTGTTATATAACTTTGACTATCCTGAAGCTTATCCGTTGCAACTTCTGGGGTACCTATCTTCATCGTACGAAATTTGTACATCAAAAATTCTTTATCACCAACACCAATTCTACGCTGGACAAATAATATCGGTCCGTGTGAATCCAATCGAACCCCGATTGCGACTACTACCAATAATGGCATTAGTATAATAATAGCAATTAAAGAAACGATAAAATCTACTGTCCTTTTAATCATTACTACCTCCGATTAATATATAATATGTCAATGTCCTTCATTAACAGCAGACTGATGCCATTGATCACCTGAACCATTATAGTTTCTCTCTATTTCAACTTCTTTTTTTTCGGTAGTAGAGCAATATTGCAATCTAGCACTTTTATATGTTGGTATAAGATTCATCAGTATTGTAATAACTTGTTCAGCCCTTGTTTCATTCTTGAGCATTGTCAGTCCATGATATAGCTTTTGCTCATCTACCTTCTTCAAATTGGCTACAAATATTTTTTGATGCTTTGTCGAGGTCGTGCCTTCTTCCGCAGTAAGTAACTCTTCAAACAATTTTTCACCTGGACGTAGGCCACTAAATTGTATTTTAATGTCCTTATTAGGAACTAGACCAGATAGTTGAATTAAGTCAGATGCCATATCTACTATCTTCACGGGTTCGCCCATATCTAAGACGAATACCTCTCCGCCTTTCGCTAAAGCACCTGCTTGTAATACTAGCTGAGAAGCTTCAGGAATTGTCATAAAATAGCGCTTCATCTCAGGGTGAGTAATGGTAATAGGACCACCTTGGGCAATTTGTTTTTTAAATAGAGGGATAACGCTTCCACGGCTGCCAAGAACGTTCCCAAAGCGCACCGCAACAAATTTGGTATTACTACTTTTACTTAGATTTTGAACAATAAGTTCGGCCATACGTTTGGTAGCACCCATGACACTTGTCGGGTTCACCGCTTTATCCGTTGAAATCATAACAAATATTTCTGCGCCAGAACGATCAGCCGCCTCTGCTACTGCCTTTGTCCCAAAAATATTATTACGGACTGCTTCAGTTGGTTGCGCTTCCATTAACGGAACATGTTTATGGGCAGCGGCATGGAAAACAACCTGAGGTTCACATTGTTTAAAGATGGCATGAATTCGTTTTTCATCACGCACATCCGCAATGGCTGCTTCAATTGCTAAATCTGGATATTTCTCCTGCAACTCACGGTCAATTTCATAAATACTATTTTCACCTTTTCCTACTAAAATAATCATTTTGGGTGACATTCTAGCAATTTGACGGCAAAGCTCTGAGCCAATGGAACCACCAGCACCAGTAACCAAAACACGTTTACCAGACAAATAAGACGCAATTTCTTCTACGTCCAAGGTAACAGGATCCCGTCGTAATAAATCTTCTAAGTCAATATTACGTAATTGCTGTACACTAACCTTGCCATCAATTAGTTCATACATCCCAGGCAGAGTTTTAACAGAGCATTGGGTAGCTTTACAATCATTAATAATTTGTCTTAGAACGCGTCCCTCAACGGAAGGCATCGCAATAATTATTTCATTCACTTGATATTCAGCTACAATATTTTCGATATCCTTACATTCACCTAAGACTTTTACGCCAAACAATCTTTGGCGCTTTTTATACTGATCATCATCAACAAAACCAATTAATTTTTTACTTGTATAATACCGTTGCTGAATTTCTCTGGCAATCATCGCCCCAGCATCACCTGCACCTACAATTAAAACATTGACACAGATATTTTTATTTTTATGTTTACGCCAATAATGCACTAAACGAACACAAAACCTACTAGCACCAATAAATAATATATTGCAAAACCAATCTAAGAAATAAATACTTTTCGGCAGGAATGCACCTACTACATGTATATAACCTGCAATAAGTATAGAGCTTACCGTTACAGCGCTAACAATCACTAATACTTCATTGATGCTCGCGTAACGCCATAGTCGTTTGTATAAGCCAAACCAATAAAAGGTAACAATCCTGATCACAACAATCATAGGTAATATATAAAATATCTGATCGAAGAAAGGATTATTCATTGTACCTTCTAAGCGAATATACAATGACAAATATGGTGTTAAAGATACAATAAATATATCCATTAGTGCTAAAAAAAACAATTTTAATTGTTGTTGCATAAACTCACTACACTTCCTTATTGACTTATCAAATAAAACTCTTTTCAAAGAATAAATTCGACAAAATTATTCTTTTGACCTGCAAAATATGAAAGACATACCTAGTACATTTTACTAAGTATGTCTTATTATACCTCCATATTAGTGATTTCTACAAGTTATTGACATATAATACAAAAATTAAATGTTTTTTTCTTCTGCCAGATAAAAATTCACATAGGCAAGACCAAGAATAAACCAATAGGTATACATTACAATAGACATTCTAAAAGTATAATCAAAAAAACCATGCACTAGGAAATCAATTGTGCATAAAAGTCCAATGGTTGCCCAGACTCTTGTTTGCTCTGACTTCATTCTCTTCCATAATGATTGTAAAATAACACTAAAACAATAACAAAAGGCACCAAATCCAACAATTCCATTTTCCGCTAGCATTTGCAGAAAATTATTATGAATATGATCACCCACAATATTATCCATCATAGGCTCTGGTACTGTCTTATCGAAGTTTCCACCATGAGGCAAACACCCTAATCCAACTCCCAAAATGGGATGCTCTAAAAAAATATTCCATCCATATTTCCACATATTGATTCTTTGTAGATTTGATATATTAACTTTTGTATCAACTATTGAGTATACTCTTTCAGCAACCTTTGGACTCGCTAGACCAATTCCGATTCCCATCATCAAAATCAAAGTGAATACAACGATAACCTTTTTATTCCTCATTATATTTAACATAGTATAAATTATAATACTGACAAAAACTGCTATCCATATGGAGCGTGTACCATTAAAAAGCAACGCAATCGTAGCTACTCCAGCCACAAACATAAAGAACACATTTTTCCATGGTGTTTTTCCCTTATATTCAAATCCATATACAAATAGCATAGGGAAAACCAATCCAATAACTCCTGCAAAATCCATGATTCCTAAAAAGCTTTTCGCTCTTACCGCTCCATGCATCCCTTGCCAGATGCCTACACTAGAACCTAGCAGCAAAGAAATAGCCATAAACCACACAATTCGCTCTACCATTTGCTTACTTTTCACAAAAGCCAATACAATAAAGAAGGGGAGAATCTTGAGGATAGTAGTTGCCAAAAATTCTGCGCCGATAAGAATGTGACCGGAAAAGGCACTGGATACAAGAAGAGCAGCAGCAAGTACCAGCATTGCCTTAATAATACCTGAATCAACTTGAAACGAAAAAGGCTTATATATATATCTTATAATAGCAACTAAGGTTAGAGATATAATGGTGATATTGACTCCCCCTCGGGAGATCCCAGAAACAAGAGCATATGCAAATAGTAAATAATAGATAACAGTATCTAAAATCCTTATAGAATTCATCTAAACCCCCAACATAATAGAATTGCTATCATGGTCAACGACTTTCACTATGAAATGTTCTTTACATGAATATAAGGTAAGATCTGTTCCTCCGTAAACTTATATAGATTGCCGCCCGTAAATAAATACCCAGTCAGACCAGCAGCATTTGCAGCTTCTATGTCAGAAGACTTATCACCAATCATAAAGGAATGTGCACTATCTACAGCCCACTCTTTAATTGCCCTATGAATCATTTCTGGTTTAGGCTTGCGGCAGGTGCAAGATTGTCGATATTCTTCCACCTTGCCCTCTGAATGATGTGGACAGTAGTAAAAGGCATCAATATGTGCACCCTGCTTGTCTAATTCTTCATTCATAAATTGATGTAAAAGCTGCACATCATGTTCTGTATAATAACCCCGAGCAACACCACTTTGATTAGTGATTACAAAAACCCGATAATTACGGGCATTAAAGTATTTAATCGTCTCTATGGCACCAGCCATCCACTCAAAATCTTGCTCACGGTATGTGTAGCCGTGATCTACATTCAATACTCCATCTCTATCAAAAAAAACTGCTGGCCGCTTTTGATTCATACGCTTTTCTCCTATTATAAGTATCCTTTATTTTTATCAAGATAACTACAATAGTCAGCTATTGATTCTTCCAATTCCATGAATCCGCCATTATAGCCACTATTCAACAATTTACTTGTATCTGCTTGAGTGAAGTTTTGATATTTCCCTTTAAGTCCTTCAGGAAAAGGAACATATTCAATACGCCCCTGATTCTTAGCCTTTATAATGCTGTTAGCAACGTCATTGAAACTACGCGCTTTACCTGTGCCGCAATTGAACACACCACTTTTATCAGCATGATCCCAGAAGAATAAATTCACCTTCACTACATCTTTGACGTAAATAAAATCACGTTGTTGTTCCCCATCTTTATAACCATCAACACCAGCAAATAGCTTTGCTACGCCATCTTTGACAATTTGATTATACAATTGATAGGTAATCGATGCCATACGACCCTTATGCACTTCCTGTGGCCCAAATACATTAAAAAATCGTAAACCTACTACTTGGCTATCTATCGTAGGCAATAGTCTATTTACATAGCGGTCAAATTGCATTTTCGAGAAAGCATAGACATTTAATGCATCCTCACATTCCGCTTTTTCAGTAAAGCCATTTACACCATTACCATATACGGAAGCGGAAGAAGCGTAAATAAAAGAAATTTTACGACGCAAGCAAAAATGCAGTAAGGTTTTACTGTACTCATAATTGTTATTCATCATATATTGACCGTTATATTCCATAGTATCGGAGCATGCACCAATGTGGAAAATTACATCAATTTTCTCATTTTCATATTTACCTCGCACTATATCCTGAATAAAATCATTCTTATCAACATAATCACGAACCTGCAAGGATATCAAATTTTTAAACTTTTCGGTTGTTCCAATATTATCAACAACAAGAATATCGGTATATCCTTTGTCATTTAATCCTTTTATCAGATTGCTGCCAACAAAGCCAGCTCCACCTGTCACTATAATCATAATATTCCTTCCTTTCTTCCCACGAAAATATTTCTAATTCTTTGTAATTGAGAGCAATAGTAAAGCAATTTTTTAGTAAAAAAGGGGGATTGCTTCGTCTTCCTCGCAATGACACTGAAAGAAGTTTCTGTATCTTAATAACTCTATTATAAGATTAATTTAACAGTTCTCTAAAGTCACTAGTAGTTCTTCACGATTGATGGCGTAGGTTCCCACTTTGCCTACGACTACACCCGCTGCCATATTTGCGAGATAGGCTGCCTCTTTGGGGTCCAGTCTTCCTGCGAGGGCTAGCCCCACTACAGCAATTACTGTGTCACCCGCACCAGAAACATCGAAGACCTCCTGGGCATGGGTTGGTATATGCACGCAACGCCTACCACCAATCAGGCTCAGACCTCTCTCTGATCGAGTTACTACAACATTTTGTATATGATACTTGCGTCTAATACTCTGAGCCGCTTTTTTTACTTCCTCATCATCATTTGCAACCTCTATATGAACTGCTTCGTTTAATTCTTTTAAATTCGGTGTGATGTAAGACGCTCCCGTATATTTCTGCCAGTTACTACCCTTTGGGTCAACAATAACAGGAATCTGATATATTGTACAATACTCTATAATAAATTGGCACAAAGAAGGAGTACATACGCCTTTATTGTAATCGGATATAATCACACATCCTACTTGATGTACAACAGTAGTAATGTATTCTTTCAATTTTTCTTCAATCTCTTGCTCTATGGGCCGGGTTTCTTCAAAATCAAGACGCATCATTTGTTGATGGCCACCGATCACCCTTAGTTTGGTTGTTGTTGGGCCACTCTTCACAATTAAACCTTCATAGGAAATACCCTTCTCATCTAATAGACCAATCAATGCCTTGCGATGTTCATCCTGGCCAACTACTCCAGCTAATAAAGTTCTACAACCTAGTAGAGCTAAATTATGAGCAACATTCCCCGCTCCTCCCAAGGTTTCCTTCTCTTTGATTACCCGTGTAATCGGAACTGGAGCCTCAGGTGAAATACGTCTTACTTCGCCAAAATAATATTTATCCAGCATCACATCGCCTACAATTAAGACGCTGCAGTCATTTATGCCCTTTTGTACAAACTGCTTAATTTCTTTGCAATTCCGAACCATCTACAACCACCTCATCTATGATCTCGCAGACAATATGCCCTATAAGAATGTGAGCCTCTTGAACACGCGCTGTCACTTTATCAGGAACATTCAAACATACATCACAGCACTCTGCTAGTCTGCCGCCATCTCCTCCACTTAAGCCAATGGTAGCCGCGCCTATTGTCTTTGCTTGTAGAACAGCCTTTATTACATTTGGACTATTTCCTGAAGCACTTAACCCTATCAATACATCTCCCGGTCTCATTAGTGCTTCTACTTGTCTAGCAAAAACTTGATCATATCCATAATCATTGCTAACAGCCGTTAAAATTGATGTGTCAGTGGTTAAGGCTATAGCCGATAAGCCCCGACGTTCTTTCACAAATCGTCCAACAAACTCAGCTGCCAAATGTTGACTATCAGCCGCACTTCCTCCATTACCGCAAAAAAAGATGGTTTTCCCGCTAAAAATCGCTTTCTTGCATAAAGAAGCGATCTTTTCTATATCAGGTATACAATGGGTTCTTACTTTTTCTATTACGGAAAGATGTTCTTCTATGATTTTGTCAATTTTCACTACTATTACCTCCTGTCTTACTATTCACAAATAAGTAAATCATTTTCCAGGGACTATATAACTACCAGCTTCATAGTTCCGAGGATTCTCAAGTTGTTCTAAGGTATATTTCATCACAGTATCCACATCAATCTGCCACATACATTCATGCTGCGTCGGACATTGGTGCTTACCGCAAGGATGACACTCAAGCGCAGTTTTTAGTACAACACTTTTATCATTATAAGGATAAAAACCTGGCACTGGCGATGGACCAAACATAGACACCAATGGTACGTTCATAGCAACGGCCACATGCATAGGCCCAGTATCATTTGTTACTAATACACTACATTTCTTCAGTAAAGCAGCCAGTTCTAATAATGTCATTTTACCTGTAAAGGTCTTTAATAAGGGATGTTTTTGATTCCGCATTAGGCTAATGGTTTCATTCACAATTTCCACATCCATAGGACCACCATAATAGGCTATCCCATAACCCTTATCTAGCAGCTCATCGGCTAACTGAGCATAGTATTCTTTACGCCAACGTTTGGTAGGCCAACTTGCCCCAATGTTTAGACCGACGACTCTGATACACCCCGCTGCTGTTGCGCCCCCCCTCTCAAGAGGGGATTGGGCAGGATAGGCCTCAGTCCATATTTTTTCTGCAGACTGCTCTGCTTTTTCATCTAACCACATTTCAATTCCACGATCATCTATTTGTGTAATACCTAAGGTTTCACGCAATACGTCAAAGTGAGAATGTACTTGATGCTTTATCGCTTTACGATTTTCTATCACTTTATCAAAGAAAAAGCCTAAGCCCAAAGTACTATAACCGACAATCTTTTTCCCACCACTAAAGGCAGCAATAAAAGACGCACGTTCATTAGCATGCAGATTGATCACAATATCAAAGTGCCTGCTACGAATCTCACTTACAAATTTCATATAATTGGATAGTTTATTATGATACCCTTTTTTATCTATGGCAAGCAATTCATCAATATTTTGATTATATTTTACCAAGTCCTGCAATTTAGCATCCGCTAATAATGCGATATGAGCTTCAGGATAATTACTTCTCAGCGTTCTTAATACAGGTGTCACTAACAGCAAATCACCAATGTGCATGAGATTGATGACGAGAATCTTTAAGGGCTTGTCTACTACCGCTTCGTACATAATGCTACCAGCCTTTCTGCAAAAACGCTAGGAGAATATGTTGTATAAGCTCTAGCAAGTTCTTTTATATATAATGGGTATTTTTCAGAAAAAGTATTAATGAAGGTTTCAATTGTAATAAATAAAGACTGGGTATCACCACTTTGAAATGCACACCCCAACTCATACTCTTGAAGCACTTCTGGATTAATTTCACTACTTAACACTACTGGTTTTTGGTAGCCAATAGCAGTAAACAACATTCCAGCCCAATGATATTGATAACGGGCTGCCGAATATGGCATTAAAAGTGCGTCCACATTAGCAATGGCCTGTTGCCATTCTTTGCCAAACAATCCCTTGTGGAGAAATTTTATATGTTTATGTCCCTGATATTTTTGAATAATTCGTTCAAAATCAATTGAGTCTTCTGGTTTCATGGTAGCTCCCTGTACTAATAATTCTACAGGTTGAGTATACTTACCAGCTAAAAAGGCGTCCAAAAATGCATCTAATTTTTTTTCTCTACGATATTGTCCAAAGAAACCTAATGTAAGTGTTTGGGAATGAGATCTTATACTTTCACCTTTTTCCTCGCAATCACCTAGTATATCACGTGGTATATATGCTGGTGGCTTCGTGCAATATACATTTGGAAATGTTCTTCCTAACACATCACTACCGAAAGTAAGCACTACTATTTTAATATTAGGAAAATCCTTTAATTTTTCTACCTCTTTATAAAAGTGGGGAGCTTCTTTAGGGTTAATACCATGAACAATAAAAATAATCGGTATGGGTGATTTCTTTAATACATTTATGTTTATAGCTCGCAAATATCGATACGTGGACGTAGGCACAATAATTGCGTCAAACTGGTCTCGGCAAGCATATTTGAACATCTGACGGTACCACCGTTGACGATTTATTTCTCGCTTCACAGAAGATACTATCTTTTTAACTCTTCCCATATTTGTATAAGAAATACCTTCGCCTGATAAGTAACGAATAGGTACTCCATATTCAAAATTAAAGACAAACTTCTCAGGAACGTAAAAAACAACCTCATGACCTAACGCTTTACATTCATCTACTATGATACGATCAAAATCAACTTCATGTCCACCTGGCGACGTAATGGACTCCATAATTGCCAGTCTCATTATGCGTTACGCTCCTTCTGCAAATAGTATAATTTTACATATTTTGCCATAGTATAAAAAGCATGGAATACTGCTAGAACAAAGCCAATTTTGCCATCCCGCCAACCTGATTTCAATATATAAAAACGAAAGAAACCCGCTAAAGGATGTAACAGAATATCAATAAAATGAGCCTTCTTTCCTCGCTTTTCCATTTGTTCTGCCATTAACGTTGTATACTGATTAAATTTAAAGAAGTATCGATCCCAACTTGTGTAAGTATAATGAAGCATTCCATTCTTTAGCCTTAAAATAGGTAAACTGACCTTGGCTTGCTCATGAACAACCCCTTGCCAAGAAATAGCTGTTCGAGGATATAAGCGTAAAGAGTAATCAGGTGAATGCCCACCATATCCTACATGCTGTCCAAACACTACATTATTACGCAAGATTTCATAGGCATACTGCTCATTTTTCTCAACTATTGCTTTTATTTCTCGTGCCAGTTCGGGTGTAATACGTTCATCTGCATCTAAAAACAGTACCCACTCTGCTTTTGTTTGTTCAAGAGCAAAATTTCGTTGTCCAGCAAACCCCTCATCCATAGGATGATATATGAATTTTACTCGTAATTTCTCGGCAATTTCACGAGTCTGATCTATACTGCCAGAGTCAATTAAAATAATTTCATCCGCAAAACTCACGCTTCGTACACAATCTTCTATATTCTTTTCTTCATTATAGGTAAGGATAAGAACTGCTAATTTTTTCAACACAATCCGCCTCTGCAATGTAATGTTATTTTTATTGTTCCTTTAACATCGTCATTGCCAATCCAATGACCTCTTCTGGAAGAATATTGGCCATACAACGATGTTCTCTACATTCTCCCTTGCCCCAACAAGGAGAACAATCTACTGGTCTATAGATTATGCAATCTTTACTACCTCGTGGTCCCCATATTCCAGGGTCAGTAGGACCAAATAACCCCAATGTAGGAGTGCTCACTGCCTGACCAATATGAAGAGGACCTGTATCAACAGATAGTAGCAAATCTGCTCGTACTAGCAATGCAGCTACTTGACCTAATGTAAGATTACCAGCAAAGACTTGAGCTACATTGCCCGATAGAGCATTGATTTCTTCAAGTAGATTTATTTCAGCCTTGCCACCGATCAAGCAGCAATCTGCGACTTGTGAAACCTCTTGCAAGAATTGTGCATAGCCTTCTGTTATCCAACTTTTACGCTGGTAGCTACCAGCAGGACAAATGACTACTAGTTTTTTTCCAGGTGTTCGCTTTAGAACTGTCTGCAAGTAATTCGTATCTTCTTCTCGAACCTTCAATTGCAAGCTAGTATCTTCTACCTTAATCCCTAAAGGACTCAGTACATCTAGCTGATTCTCCGCTTCATGACGATATAGAGTACGAACCGCACTTGCTACATGTGTTAGAAACCAATTAGCATGCTGCGCATCATAGCCTACACGATATGGAGCTCCCGTTGACCAGGCAACCATTGCATTACGCAAAGCAAAGTTCGTTGAGATGGTTAAATCATACTTTTTCGTTCTTAACTCTTTAATTAATGACCATAAAGTAGTCATATTTTTGTGTTTAACACGTTTATCATAGACCGTTACATGGTCTATATAGGGATTGAGTTCGGCAATAGGCGCTGCTGCTGGAATAACCAACATGTCAATAGTGGCCTGGGGATAGGTTTCCCTCAATCCTCTCGTTACAGGCGTTGCCAAGATAACATCGCCGATGAAAGCAAGATTAATGACTAGTATTTTTTTTATAGAAGCATTGTCTAATTTCATCATTTTACTCTCATGATTTATTCCTATCTGCAATACGAATAAATCATTTCTTTACTTTATTTTTTATTAAAGCTTGTGTTGCCTCATAGACTTGCGCTACAGGTATGGCCTGTAAGCAATCCCACTTTTTAGGACAGCTTCGTTGCCAACATCCAGCACAATCATGCGGCACAACAATTGGAATATGTCCTTGGCCATAAGGACCATTACGCACAGTATCCGTTGGTCCCATTAAGGCTATAGTCGGAGTTCCTACTGCAGCCGATAAATGCATGGGGCCCGTATCTCCCCCTACAAAGGCACCAGCATGTTGTATTACATAAGCTAATTGCTTCAATGTCGTTTTGCCAGTAAGGTCAATGGGTGGAATCTTCGCAATTTCTAATATTTTTTGAGCTAATACCTGATCTCCAGAGCCACCAATCATGACTGGAATGATGTTATTATCATACAGCTGATCACTTAATTCTGCAAAGTGTTCAAAAGGCCAAATCTTATTGGGCCAATTGGCACCTAAAGCCAATACCACATAGGACATATCCATATCAAATCCAGCTTGGACTGCAATACGTCTGGTGAGCATTTGCTGCTCTGTCGGCACAAGGATGTTAAACACAGGTTTATCTATCTCACATCCCAAAG
>JARBUM010000006.1 GCA_029239675.1 Pelosinus sp.
GCATTCCATCACCAAAGCAACCAATTCATCAGCACTCAGCTTATCGTTAGTAGTGGCAACTAGCGCTTTTTGCATAAAGGCAAAAATAGCATCCTCCATATAGCCTAATGTATAGGCGTGCTCAGCATAAGCAGCCATTCCTTTTACGCCATAGGTAAGCAGTTCGCGTAATGAACGGACATCTTCGTTTTCAGTCGTCAAAATTCCAACTGTGGCAGCCTTTTTATCAAATTCTGGCACATTGTCAGCAAACCACAGAGTGCTGTCATGAGAAGCTTCTGCTGCTCCATCAGCTGCGAACCAGTCAGTCAATCTCCGCCAGATGGATTTCGTGCTGTCATTTGCAGCTTCTACCTTTACACCAGCTTTTATTAAAGCAGCTTTCACGTTATCTCTTACGAGCAGCGCTTGTTTTACGAGTATGATAAAGTAATCCTTATCAAAGTTAGCATTAGTAATGGTAGCAAATAAGCCTTCCATTATGAACTTATCAGCCTCTGGTGTGGCAATTTTAGCCTGACGAGCCTCGAGTGCATAGACCGAAATCCCTTTTAGTGTGTACATGAGCAGGTCTTGGAGATTAGATACATCAGCCGTTTTTCCGCAGACACCGCGCATGGTGCAGCCAGTACCTTGGGCTGTTTCTTGACATTGATAACAAAACATTGACATATATTTTATCCCCCTTATATTGTGAAGTGCTATTTAAATCTTCTGATGTTATTCTAGCGAAAACTGCATCGATTGACTGTGAGCAAAATCACATAAGGAAAAACAAATCAATTTATTCTGCAAGTACAAATATAAAAAACCAGAGATGGTTCTTTTTGTCTTTTATAATTCAAAGAAAGCAGTCATCTAAAAAAATAAAGCGAAGCAACAACCCCAAAAGGTTGTTGCTTCTTAAGCATTTCACATATTATTCGCCAATACACGTGATACGGTGATTACCTTCCCCCAAACTGATCCTTAACGCCACATCAGGGGAATTTGGGCAAAAAAAGCTATGATTGCAGTGGCGAGAAAGATTTAACACCTATCTATAAGCTTGTATGAACTTTCCTATGCCAAAAGCAATTAACCCGTATGTTGTCCCCCAAAATATCCATGCATCTATATTCATAATGAAGGTCTCCGCATTTGTTGTTATAAATAAGAGAGGCAATAAAAAAGAAATGGCTGATGCGAGATATTTCCTTTTAGAAATAATGATAGATATCCCTAGAACTGCTGCTATAGCTGGCATGATTCCCATAGTAAGTAAGAATGGATTTATATCGATATAGTGATAAAGCATGTGTACTCCTCTTTATTTACTTGAAAATAATATATACGCACCCATCTGGCATAATTATTTCTTCTTTTGTGTTGTAACTGTATTTTTATTAATTTATAAAATGTCACTGACTTTTTTCTTTACAACTAATCCGTAATTAGAATTAGAATACCAAGCTCTTCCATTTGAGCAGTTTACATTACCACATACAAGTTATTAACTTCTGTTACAAAAATAAAAATCCTGCACTGCTTATTATAAGCAATGTAGGATTTACGCTATTTGGTCCTGACTATCATAAACGAAAATTACTTTTATGAACGTGCCACCAATGGCAGGCATGATACCCTATACTAAGAAAAATTGGCTTGTCTTCTTTTTGAGCTTTCTCGAATGCTTCTGGCTCCCAAGCATACCAATCTATTGGGTTATAGGCATGTGCTAACAGATATGGCGACTTCTGTTCTATCAACCTATTTGGTTTTTTATTCATAATAAATACCCCCAAAATTCAGCTCCATGACGTGGTATATTCATAATTAGTATGTACAAAAAAAATTCAATATTACACTAATACTTATCGTCTTGCAGTAAAATTGACGTTTTTATATGCTTAAATATTTCCCCACAGAACCAGTATTTGTTGTTATTAAGGTATGTACTGATATGACTGATAAAATAGCAGGAATAATAAATATTTGTTGTATTTTCGCAAATCGCATTTTAGAATTTTTTACAGCCACAATAATTAGGTATATGAGCAGCAAATAAACCCATACAGGTGCATGTATTGCTATCTGCCAGACTTCTCTCCCCTTTTAATCACTCCCTCGTCGCTAAATATTCTAATGGATATGCTTATAGCATATCCATTAGAATATTAGTACTGATAACTTTACAGTATTCATTATTCATATTTGCCAGTGATATAGCATGTACCTCTTCAGCACTATAAATATGTCCTTGATAATCTGGCTTTGCAAAGGTAAATGTTGCATCTTCAATTAAATATGTATTAAACCCTAGATTTCCCGCCATTCTGACAGTAGTTTCCACAGAATTATTGGTAATTACCCCAAATACCACCAAATCTACGCTTTTTCGTTCATTTAATACTGCCTCTAGATTTGTTCCTATAAATGCACTATTAACATGCTTAATAATTATTAGTTCACCAGCTATAGGGGCAACGCATTCTTTAAACTCACATCCAACAGAGTCGGGACTATAAGTTGAATTAAGCTCTTTTGATTCATGCTTGGCGTGGATTACCTTTCTCCCAGATTGACGCCACGCTTGAATAATTATCCCCATATTATCTTCGGCTTTAGGATTATTTCGTTTCCCATACTTAGACCATTCTGGATTATCTATCGCTTTTTGAACATCAATAATGAGCAATACAGTTTCTTTAGGAAATTTTCTACTCATCAATCATTCTCCTACTTTTTTTAGAATTTACTACCAATTATTTTAGAAAATTCAACTCAGATCACACAGCCATACTTATCAAAGTATTATTTATTTATTTATAAGGCTCCGTGGAGTAAGTCGCAAACAATATAAAGCCCAAGCTAACAACAATACCTCCCACACCGTACATAGTCGCATATCCCCAATATTCACCGACAATTCCTAAAATCACCGCTCCAGTAGTAATTCCAACATCCATAAATGCAGTGAAAAAAGCAAGCGCACTAGCTCGTTCATGTGGCAATGTACTGTCAACCACAAAAGCATTCAAAGCAGGCATAAATGCGCCAAAGCCCAATCCGAAACATGCCCCGATAAGAACCAACAAATATAAACTTTGTAAAAACGGCAGCAAAAATGTTGCAATGGTCAACAGAATTAAGAAAGGAAGAATCACTTTACGCCGTCCATAGCGATCTGACAATTTTCCTGCTATGACGCGACTAATCAACGTAAAAATCGCATACGTAGTAAAAAATATTCCAATATTGGCCAACCCTTGTTTTGGTGCATATACTGGCAAAAATGTTATCACTGCACCATACACTGTTGCCGCAGTAAAAAAAGTTAACGAAGCAACCAATACAGCCGGTTGGCGAGCAACCGTCCAAACACTTACCGTTTGTTTCTGGTTTTCTTCAGGCTTAATCTCATCCACAAAAAAAACGGTTAAAAAGGCGGCGCCAGCAGTAATGGTAGAGAAGAGAAACAACCTAGAAAAATCATGAGTACTTGCAATAATCATACTGCCCCAGGCCGGAAAAAGTGCCATCGCTACCACATTAGCAACACCGTAAACTCCCATGACTTCTCCTCGACGTTTAAGAGGCGCTAAATCCGCAACATAAGCAAACACGGCAGCTAAGTAACTTCCATGTGCAATTCCATGGAATACTCTCAGTAAATACAGAGGAACAATCTCTTGAACTTGGCTATAGATCGCAAATAGCAGTGCAAAGAGACCTGAGCCAAATAGCATCATCTTTTTGCGCCCATATCTATCAGCCAATTTACCAAAATAAGGACGTAATACAACAGATGACATTGTAAAAATACCCACAACTACGCCAATTTGACTCGTCGTCCCACCTAAATCTGCTACAAATTGAGGTATCGTGGGTAAGAGTAAATAGAAACTACCAAAATACAGAAAACTAGAAAGACAAACAAAAGTAAAATTTCTTGACAACAAACTGAATTCGCTCATTTTCTTCTTACTATCCACAAAAACACCTCCAAAGTTGTTCCATTAAGTGGTATGTTCGCATTTAATATGTACAAAAAAAGTATCAGCATTACGCTAATACTCTAACTATATTTTATTCAAATTTTCAAGTGTTCTCTCATTTACTATATTACCAGTATTTAAAGCTGTTTTAGGTTCGATAAGCATTACATGTACATCTTGGTCTGCAACATGCACCTTCATCCATAGATTACACTCCCCATTATATTTATACAATCTATATTAGAACATACGACATTTACTATTATATTCCTCTAATAATGAGTAGTTGTTCCTAAAATACTCTTTAGGTTAAGATTCTTCTCTGGGCTGATAATCCCCCTAGGATGTGCTAATCATCGTAGGGGGATTATCAATTATCCATCTATTTAACCACTAATACAGGACAAGGCGCATAATATAAAACATAACTGCTTACGCTGCCCATCAGCAGCTGTTTTACAGCTCCCCGACCTCTGCTGCCCATGATGATTAAATCATAATTATTCTCCTGACAAAAATCCACGATCAATTCGGTAGGCTCCCCTATTTCTAAAAAAGCCTCCGCCTTAAGGGTGTCAGGCACCTGCTTTAGGGCCTCATTCAAAATACCCCGTCCATCCTCTTTCATATCGCTTGGAATGTAACCGCCGGTGCTCACCTGTTCAAACGAGGAGACTTTTGAGGCGAGATCAGTCACATATAGCAATCCAATTTTGGCCTGGCAAAGCTCTGCCAGATATATCGCGTGCTCTAGCGCGCGCTTGGAATGCCCTGATCCATCAAAGGGCACTAATATTGAACAAAATTTCTTCATATCCCTCTCTCCTTCATCGATAATTCTCCACTTTATACCGTTTAAGTACTGATACCAATTTTTAAGAATTAAGGCATATCCGTTACTGTCTCACGTTTTTCGGTAGCAGTAGCCTCTTGGGACAATAATACTTTGCGGTCATGATAAAAGCGTATACATACAATTACCGCAAGAATACCTGCGTAAATCATAAACCCGCCAAACTCCTGGGAAACCTCCATAAAGGATGCACCACGCAAAATGATGTCCCTGACAAGACGATACACCCAGACTAGGGGAAACGCATTAGACACGACATGTACCCACCCAGGATGAAGATCTAACGGGCCTGACATTCCGCCGAGAATAAAGCCTGCTGGCACAAACAAAATCATCCTGCTTGCAGCAACGCCTGGATTCGCTGCTCCCCAACCAAAGAGTATACACATAAAGCCATTGGATATCGCCAGCAGCAATATCGACAGCACTAATGTAAAAAAATTACCATTAAAGCTCAAATCGCCAATTACTCGTAATAAAGCCAGGCCGACAATAAGGGCTACTGTCAAGCAGATAACATACGGAATCAGGCGCAACATTAGATCGAAAGGGCTTCCTTCCAAAAGTTGGGCATTCCATTTCCTTTCCAGGCGCAGGCGGGAAATCATGCCAATGGTCGCAAAAACCTGAAACATGGACGAAAAAAAGAATAAGAAGCCTAATGTTCCATTATTACTAGAAGAACTATTTGGATTAAAAAGCAATCGTTCATTGAGGGAAATATTGTTCATAATCGCCGCTGTCTGTTCACCATTTAGACCAAGAGCCTGTATCTGAGGCAAACCAATCTTCTGATTTTGGACTGCAATAATTATATTGAGTGCTTCTTTAAGGTTGCCGCTTTGAGCATTATTGATATTATCATAAAAGACACCAATATTATTGACGCCTTCACTATAGCGATTCTTCTCAAACCCGGCCGGAAGATAAATAACCGCAAGATAGCGATCCTGATATAAAAGTTTTTGGGGATCGGCAGGAACATTTAACACATCCTTGACCTTAATATAAGGGGACGTATTCATTTCTTCGATAAATTCATGGCTAAACTTAGAATTATCCAAATCAATAACCGCAACTTTACCATCCTTAATATAGTTATCAGAACCTATCGCAGAAAATACCACAACCATAATGATGGCAATTATCAACGAAACTTTCGCGTACGGCATACCTTTGCCCGAGAAGAAATAAGTAAGCTCATCTTTTAAGGAATGCATCTTTTTTCACCTCAATCGTCATGCCCGGCAGTAAATTCTCTTCCGGCTGAACATAAATCCTAACCTGAAATGCTGCAAGATCTGCTTGCCCTTTTTCACGGCTCATTTTCAAATCGGCAAAACCAGGGGCAGCTGTAATAATGCGAATGATCCCATTGACGGCTTTCTTGTTAGCTACGGCGCTTCCAGTAACTTCATCCCCAGTTTTAATAGAGGAGGCTTGCTGTTCATCTAAATATATATCATAATAAAAACGTTTACTCTCCAGCAGAATAACTGGTGCATTTGGAGAAACCATTTCGCCTTGTTTAGCGATAATTTTTAGTATTTTTCCGTCTTCTGACGCTCTTAACGTTAGACGTTCTTTTTTGACCTGCAGCTCTTTAAGTTGTACAAGCATGTTCTGTTTTTGTTGCATAAGATTTTGGACACCATATTGGCTATTTCCCAAATCTTGACGTTGTTGATTAATTTCCGGCAAAGAGATATTGCTGGCACTACCACTAGCCAAAACCTGATCTCTTGCTGCTTCATTAGTTCCAGCAAGCATTTTATCGAGCATCCGTTGTTGCTCTCCTACATTAGCGGTAGCAACATCAAGTGCCATCCGAGCACGGTCAAGTTCCGACTGGGAAATAGCCCCAGAAGCTACCAATGCCTTATTACGGTTGTAAGTCAGCTGTTGATTTTCATAAGTAGCCTTTGCTGCATCAAGTGCCATTTTTTGCTGTTCGATTTGACGATAGGTCTGTAATTCATTGGTTGATGTTTTTGCATACCCAATCTGAATACTGCCATTCAACTGATTAATTTGAGCATCCATTTGGTTAATTTGCGTTTGCAGACGTTCTATGGCGAGGTCAACATCTACACTATCAAGAACCATAAGGATGTCACCTTTTTTGACCTCCTGTGACTCCTGCACCATTTCATTCACCAAACGTCCTCCGACGTTTTCAAAAGCGATTTTAACCTGTTCAGCCGTTAAAATCCCTTCCTTTTTTTCCATTGCTATTGTGACAGCATCATTTCCTGTAAACACTAATACCATACCGCCAACGAAAAGCAATACCAAAAATATAATTCCCATACGTAATGATTTTTCTTTTAAATTCATCATCATGCTCCTAATTTAATAATTTTCAAATTGTTATAAAAAATATAATGCCATATTTTTTCGCCTTATAATTAGTCGACTAACTACTTGCTTATTGTTTCCCTCCCCCACTAATATTTAATTTCTACAATATTTTTCTTTGATTATTAGAATGTTATATCCCCAAGGCATGCTGATAAATCGGAGGGCACTAATGCACTCCTCTTTTATCACGATTCCTACATAATGTAATTCCTTGCCAATCCCAATCCGTACCATCGAGATTATGTATCTAAACACAGGATTATTCTTCATAATCATTATTGAACTAATTCTATGTCCATATAGTTAGTCGGCTAATCACATATCCATAGTTCTTCTCTTCATTGTACACAAATCAGTTACCTTTAATTTTTTTTAATAATTGGACCAATTGAATTTGTTCTTCTTCTGTAAGATTATTCATCAATCGAGCCGTGCGCAAAAAATGTTCCGGCAGGATTTCATCCATAAATACACGCCCTTTTTCTGTGAGTGCGACGACTTTTGCTCGCCCATCTGTCGAATTGGAAAAGGAACAGGCTAATCCATCACGAATCATCCTATGAAGCATCGCACTGATAGTAGCACGTGTTACACAGGCCTTTTCCGCTAGTTTGGACGGTGCAATACCATTTGATGATTGATAAAGGATAATCATTACCATTAATTTACCTTCAGAAAGTTTATACTTTTTTTCCAGTATATCAAATATATAATGCTGAATTTCGAAGGAAGTTTGTAAAAACTGCAACAACAGCTCCACAGCCGAAACATTAATTGCCGGTATCTGTTTTGCAAACTGTCGCAAAGCTTCACGTGTTGGAAATTCTCTCTTATTAAGATTCAGAACAAACCCTCCCATAATATAATTAGTTGGCTAACTATTAGTATAAAATATAAACTTTATTTTGTCAAAATATACTTAAACTTAGGAAATAAACAGGTAAGTAATAAGTTAGGAACAATAATTCCAAATTTACACGTAGTTACACCGCTATTATCACATCATTCAGTGGCGAAAATGGGAGGAATCTGCCTGAGTCAGGGAACGTCTCATCGCCAGTTATCACTCTATTAGTACCAAAAGCATAACATATTATGTAAAAATTTTGATTTAGAGGAGGGCTATATGTGGGATTCTATATTAACGTTGAAGCAGACGTAAAAATATATGTAGAAGACCTTAACCCAGAGGGCGAGAAAATAATTGTATTTATACACGGTTGGCCGGCAAATCATAAGATGTTTGAATATCAGTTCAATCAACTGCCTAAGATGGGATATCGCTGTATAGGAATTGACTCTCGAGGGTTCGGGAATTCCGATAAGCCTTGGAGAGGCTACGACTACAATACGTCGGCTGACGATATTCGTTGTGTGGTCGAAGCACTCGATTTGCAAGATTTCACCCTCGGAGGTCATTCCACGGGAGGAGCGATTGTTGTGCGTTATATGGCTCGCCACCAGGGATATGGGGTATCCAAACTTGCTCTTTTTGCATCTGCAGCTCCCAGTCTTATTCAGCGTCCATATTTCCCTCACGGTCTAAAAAAAGATGATGTAATTAAAATCATACAAGGAACAAATAATGACCGTCCAGAAATGTTGCGGGGATTTGGAGACATGTTTTTCTTCCAGCATGTATCTCAGGCTTTCTCAGATTGGTTCTTCCAAATGGGATTACAGGCGGCAGGTTGGTCCACCGCGGCAGTTGCAGCCTCTTGGATAAATGAAGAACTATTTTGCGATCTTGAAGAAATACAAGTTCCCACTTTAATTCTTCATGGTATCCATGACAAAGTTTGTTTGTTCCCGTTGGCTATTGCACAAAATGAGGGAATTAGAAACTCCAAGCTTGTTCCCTTTAAATATAGCGGCCACGGATTATTCTATGACGAGCGCGATAAATTCAACAAAGAACTGGCACAATTTATTGAGGAATATAGTTAAAGATGAATACGTTCTTCCCAGCCGATATTTGAATCAAACCTATATCATGAACAACATACTAATGCCCTTGCTGACTAGCGAGGGCATTTTGAGATACCTCTGGAGTATTTGAAAGAATTGGGACAATTTTCTTCGTTTTCAAAAATCGTCTGCGGTTTATTCTTCTCATAATTATATGATAATTTTCACATGCTGTTATTAATTCGGATTTTATCTTTTCCCCCGCTGCTACTAACTAGTGCAAACAAATTCTCCCATAATTGTTTTAAAGTAGCGAAATTTACATTTTCGTATGCTGATGGTTTATTGTCAATATTTTTTCAACTATCAATCTGTGACTGATGGCAATTAGCATGTAGATCGGGAGTGAGTAGTAATACTGCCACTTTAATACTTTATACATACCTAAATAACTGAGGGCAGGCTCAGCAACAAAAGAAAAGACTATCGCCATTATGAGCATAGCTTTTATATAAGAACGCCAGGTTGGAAAATATTGATAGATTAGCATAAAAGTTATTGGCAGTACCGAGTAATTTATAGGAATTAATTGCGGATAAATGGGCACTAATTTGTATGGATAGTACCATAGAATTAAATCAGTTCCTAAATCATCCATCCAGGAAACTGTCGCGAGAACAGTTATTCCGAATAGGCAAATCGGAGTAAGTCGTTTCTTATCTACAAGACACAACCACAAAATCCAAGGTGCAATCATTAAAAAAACAAGTATCCACCATTGCCATGTAAATACTACATCTTGAAGCCACTGTTGCACTCTCATTTCGGTAAATACAGACTGTGTTTGAACTATTTCGATTGCAGACTCAGGTACATTTACCATAACTTATACGGCCTCCCCATTCTGGATTAAATTTGTCTAAACTTAATCCAGAATATCAGAAATTGATCATCTAGAAGAAGGTCTTTCACTACTACGAAGTAAAAAACCATACCGGCAGCTCCGCCTATGGAGCTGGCTTGCCGCCAAGATTCCACGCACTATATAATGTGCAAACCAAGAATGGTCGCAGCTACCAATAGTAAATGTAACACCCCAAGCGCCTCATTACTATTTTATATTGCAACTTTTGTACCCTATATTAAACACCATTTTCACCCGCTACGCCTTTCTGCCAATCCCGATTGCTAGGTGGTTAAATAACACTGCTTCCACGGTCTTAACTTCATCTGCTTTGCAATCGACAATAAGAACGACCTCGGTATTATAGCGAAAATTCTTTTTCAAGCTATTTTTATAGAGCAGATACTTAATGATGAATCCCAATGCCAGCCCGCCCAAGAAGGACAACAACCCCCAAATGATCGGTCCCCACTTCCACATAAACCCCCATGCAACACCCAACGTCATAAAAATAGTTGCTACAATGGCAGGCAAATCGAACATGCTCTGCCCGTCAGCTCGATGAAGGTTGTCAAAGAGAGCGCGTTCCTTGACCATCTTATTTAATGGGATAGCGCATATCTGGTTTTTCTCGATGCCCTTTTGCTCCAGGTCAGTAATGGCGAGCTCTAGGAAATTGGAATGTTCGAAGGTTGCTATGACATGCATAGATGATCCTCCTGCATTGGCATTTTAAAGTTAGGGGGCTGGTACTCCCTGATCAGATAATCGGCTTGCTCACGGTCGAATAATCGGTTGTATTCAACGGCATTGACGTAAACATCGTAGGTGGCAAATCCCATCAGTGACGGCAAATAAAGAACCCATTCGAGATTCAAAATAGCCGTGGCTTCGTCGAACAACCCCAAAGCAGTATACTGGGCCGCCTGTAGCAGATGGGAGTTGTAAGCCATAACAATCCACCAGATCAACAGGAAGAAGCCAGTGGGTATTCGGTGGGTGTAAAGATGTCCGAGACCTGGTGTAAACATAGTCCACAATACAGCGACCCAAGGGCATCGTTTATCCAAAATATTGATTTCAAAAAAAGACATATAAGCGGCATCAATCGGGGAATGATTACAGTCAGCCAAAATAGAGAGTTTGTTCAGATCAACCGATAATTGGTAACTTGACCATATGGAAAAAACCCAAACGGGGGCATAGGATATCAGCCAGCGATTATTGACAATTTCCTTTGCCATTTCGTAGCGACCGGTAAAACTGTATATTATGGCAGTATTAAGGCTTGACTGGGTATTGACCAGCATCTCCCAAGTAAATAGCAAAAAGCCCATCACGTAATTACCCAGGCTTATATGACCAAAACCAGGGAAAGCGCACGACCACCAGGCAATTACATACGGGTTTCGTAAATGCAAGAAATTGGTGCCTATTGATGCAGCGGTGGCTTTTGGACGTCGCTGCTTTGCAGACTGCGGGTAACCTGTCCTCATTTTTAGCAACGCCTTTCTTAGAAGTTAATTTCTGAATGCACAAATTACTATTAGCGATTTTCGGCTTCGAAATATTATCAATGCAAGCTCCAATATGGCATAGGCGATCAGAATAAGAAGTCGTTTCATTAGGCATTCATTTGCATTATTGCCAAAAAAAATATATATATTCTGGATATCTAAATAATTCCGCCAAACTAAATGACAGTTTTACAAATATATAGAATTATGAGAAGAAAGCCCGACATGAATTACAAATTTATAAAAAGAATAGGATAAAATTCAACACCGGGATAGAAAATGTCCCGATGATATGTTATGATGCATATTGTATACATTATAAATGCAAAATCAATAGGAGGTACTTATGGAGAGAATTGGAGAGAATAAATGCCTAGCTATTGTGGATGAAGTAAGCAACGTGCATTATAACATGACCCCGGCGCAACTGGTGGAAATAGCAGTTAAGCGGGGTGAAGGCGTACTGACTTCCACAGGAGCCCTACGGGTGACTACTGGTAAATATACCGGTCGCTCACCTAATGACAAATTCATTGTGGATTCACCAATGGTGCACAGTGATATCGCCTGGGGCAGTAACAAAGCCTTTCAGGTGGAACAATTTGATCAGTTATATAACCGAATGACGGCCTACATGCAAAACCGCGAATTGTTTATTTTTGATGGATTTGCAGGAGCTGAAGAGCAGCATCAAGTAAAGGTGCAATTCATTAATGAATTTGCTTGGCAAAATCTTTTCGTCCATCAAATGTTTATACGACCTGAGAAATGTCAAGAAGAATGGCAGCCTGATTTTAAGTTAATTTGCGTTCCCGGTTTTAAAGCCGTCCCAGCAATCGATGAGACCAACTCAGAAGCATTTGTCGTCTTGAACTTTGAACGTAAGATGGTTTTGATTGGTGGTACTCATTATGCCGGAGAAATGAAAAAAGCTATCTTTACTGTCATGAATTATTTATTACCTAAGGAAGGTATCCTCAGTATGCATTGCTCCGCTAATCAAGCAAAACAAGGGGATACTGCCCTATTTTTTGGTCTTAGTGGCACTGGCAAGACTACGTTGTCCGCTGATCCTACACGTAATTTGATCGGTGATGATGAACACGTGTGGAGCGATAAAGGGATTTTTAATATCGAAGGTGGCTGCTATGCAAAATGTATTAACTTGAGTCAAAAGAATGAACCGCAGATTTGGGAAGCCATCCGTTTTGGTGCAGTACTGGAAAATGTGGACATCGATCCAGAGAATTGTGTGGCGGATTATGATAGTGTGAAGTTTACCGAAAATACTCGTGTGGCTTATCCGGTGGATTATATCCCTGGTGCTGTTATACCTGGGGTGGGAGGACATCCTAAGACAGTAATCTTCTTAACCGCAGATGCCTTTGGTGTGTTACCTCCTATTGCAAAATTAAGCAATGAACAGGCTATGTATCATTTCCTATCCGGCTATACTAGTAAGCTGGCAGGGACAGAGCGGGGAATTACCGAGCCACAAGCCACTTTTTCTGCTTGTTTCGGCGCACCCTTTTTGCCTTTGTCACCCTTGGCTTATGCCAAATTGTTAGGAGAGAAATTGGCTAAGCATGGCACAAACGTTTATCTAATCAATACTGGCTGGTCGGGTGGTTCTTATGGTATAGGAAAGCGGATGAACCTAAACTATACTCGGGCTATGGTGACCGCGGCTATCGAAGGAAATCTAGAGCACGTTACCTATGAGTTAGATCCCATATTCAATGTATACGTGCCAACCACATGCCCCGGAGTTCCAAGTAATATTCTAAAGCCTCGCAACACCTGGACTGACGGAGATGCTTATGACAAGCAAGCCCGCCAATTAGCCCAATTATTTGTAGATAACTTCTCCAAATTCTTAGAAGATATGCCAAAAGAAATAGGGGAAGCTGGTCCAAGAGGATAAATAAACCTTTATACGTAATAATGATAATGACAGAAGAATGTTCTTTTTTCGGCTTTTCTTCTAAGAACAATTCCCATATTTCTACTCTAGTTACCATTAAAAGATAAACTCCTGCAAAGCTATAAGATGTATCCTTCTTCAAGAAAATTTTAAAAAGACCATGCAACATTTTAAAGATGATTTCTGTATTGCACAGGAGTCATCTTTTTTAAATTGCCATTGCTATCTGTAGTTATTGTAGTTGGTCATAGATCTTTATATCGTCCTGTTTTTTATTCATGAGAAGTCATTTATTTAAAATAATAAAAAAAAGGCTGTCTCAATAAACAATTGAGTCAGCCCTATAGACTATCTATAAATTTAAATCGTCAATCTTGAACTTATGGAAAGATTAAAGCATCCTTCTCGTCAAATTCTATAAATGGATTCCAAGCAACCTCCCATAAGTATCCATCTGGATCTGCGAAATACCCGCTGTACCCACCCCAGAAAACCTTCTGCGCTTTTTTGGTTATCTTTGCTCCTGCCTGTTCCGCTTTTTGGATCACCCGATCTACTTCTTCGGCACTTTTGACATTATGTGCTAAAGTAATTCCCGGAAATCCTGCTCTTTCAGAACTTACTGCTGCATCTTTAGCAAGTTCATCAACAGGAAATAAGGCTAATCCGACACCACCCAAGTCAAAAAAAATGATACTATCCTGACTGGCACTAGATGGAGCCCAGCCCAACCCATTCTGATAAAAATTTCGTGACCTATTTAGATCGCTCACCCCTAAGGTAACTATAGATAATTTTTGTCGCATGTCTAAACTCCTCCTACTTAGAGATAATACACCGTAAATTCAGTATCATTTAGAAATTTTTTTTTTAATATACTATGACAATAGCCCATTAATCCTCAATTATATTTTTTCCTCTCGGATTGGTAAATTGACTAGTGCTGCCGCAGATGCCAAGGCAATATCAGCATACCACATCCACAGATAATTACCATCATGAGCCATGGCTATCCCGCCCAGCCAAGCACCCAGAAATCCACCAACTTGATGAGTCAGTAACGTCAATCCAAATAATGTGGCTAAATACCGGGTACCAAAGAGTTTCCCCACAATGCCAGCTGTTGGTGGAACTGTAGCTAGCCATGTGAAACCTAATCCGGCAGCAAAAATATAGAACGTGAGCTCTGTCTTGGGAGCCAATAGATAAAGAGCGATCATCAACCCTCGGCTACCATACATGACGGCTAGGATGTACTTCATTTTATAACGAGAACCAAGAGCTCCAGCAAGCAAACTCCCAGCAACATTGAATAGACCAATAATTGCTAAGGACGCGGCAGAAACATTAGCTGAATGTCCACACAGAGCTACTTCGCCTGGCAAATGAGTCACCAGAAAGGCAATATGAAAACCGCAGGTGAAAAAACCGGCATGTAAGTATAAATAGCTAGGATTAGCCAGTGCTTGGATAACTTGACTCCTTAATCCTCCTGTTGAACTGGAATCTACAGGTGCTGGATTTGGCGCTGTACCGCCACGCAGTGAATATGCAATGGGGATTGTGAGTAATGTAGTCCCAGCCATAGTAAGCAGGGCCGTGACCCAACCGAATCCTCCTATAATGGCTTGCAACAACGGTGCAAACACAAATTGACCAAGAGACCCACCAGCATTGATAACACCTCCAGCAAAGGAGCGTCGTTCGGGAGGCAAACTCTGTGCCGTAGCACCAATTAGAGTCGAGAAACTTCCTGCTCCCGCTCCTGCTGCACTTAGCAGTCCCATGGTCACAATCAACCCCCACTCCGATGTCACGAAGGGTGTTAATGCCAATCCAGCTGCAAGCAAAATAGCACCAAGAATAAGCACGCGATGAGATCCCCACTTGTCGGCAATCGCACCGAATATGGGTTGAACCGCTCCCCAAACAAATTGTCCCACTGCCAAAGCAAAGCTAATTTCTACAATTCCTAAACCAGTAGAATGACTGATTGGAAATACAAAGAGTCCTGTAGACTGTCGCGCCCCCATTGTAATCATCAGAATTG
This sequence comes from Pelosinus sp., assembly GCA_029239675.1. Lineage (GTDB taxonomy): Bacteria > Bacillota > Negativicutes > DSM-13327 > DSM-13327 > Pelosinus. Next base: position 15,495 of record JARBUM010000006.1, read on the forward strand.
CCGAAGCACTCAATATAAGTGGCCACACTGACTGAGTAGATTTATTTTGCATCAACTATCTCCTTTAATGGTTATTATGTAAATTTAAATTCCCGAATACATCGCAAAATAGATTGCGGATAACCTAATCAATTCATTTACTGTGTATATACACAAGATAGATAAAATAACATCATGGAGTAATTGATTCCAACTTCTGGAGTACTCCCTTAAAAACACGAATTTCTTCCTCCGTTAATAGTTCTTTCAAGTTTTCCTGCGCTTGATTCCAATAGGGAAACGCCATCTCCAAAGATTTTAGACCTTTCTCCGTAAGATGAACTAGATGAGCTTGTGATGCTTTCTCCGTAAGGATACTAACCAGCCCCATATTCTCTAAAGGCTTAAGATTTCTAACAAGAGTAGTACGCTCTAAGCGAATTGCTTTCGAGAGCTCGTTCATAGTAAGGGGGCCAAGCCGCCTTAAGTGGTTTAATAATGAATATTGAGTCACTTTTAGCCCACTCGGCTCTAATAGTTCATCATAAAACTGAGTTATTGCCCTTGAAGACCTTCGCATATTCGTACAATGGCAAATACTTGGTTGTTTAGGAAGTATACTTTTATCCATACTCTCACCATATTACGTCAAATTTATCGTTTGCAGAAGACATTTTTCTAATCAATTCTGTGTATATACACAACCCGTCTATTTTGTTGTATTTTATCAATCATAACTAAAACTGTCAAGACCTATTATTTCTTTTAGAAAGCTACTACCTTTGACTCTGCCACTGTGATTAATTCCTTCTATCCTACTAACGAAATGTTGCTTTCTAATGCATCCGTAAATAAAAAAGAATTTTTCGTCATACTTAGTCACAAATTCCTTTCTGATGAATATAAATAGGAAATACAACTTATAGACACCCATTCAATAAAATTGACCTTGGGAGGAGTGTGAGGTGATAAAGATAGCAATCTTTTTACTTACTTTCCTGATTAGCCTATGGCTCATAGAGACTAACCCCGTATTGTGTATGACACTAATAGACAATACAGAAGAACCTATTTTCCTTGGTGAATTGAGTAGTTCAGCCGATAATCCCCCGCCCTATACTCCCCTAACAAACAAGAACTTTAATACCTATTGGGAAATGATTTGGGAGGATAATTTCGATAGCGCAACGCTGGATAACACCAAATGGAATGTCATGGACTGGGCTGCTGAAAAGAATAACGAGTTGGAATATTATACGCCTGACAACATTTCACTTTCAAATGATGCTCTTAATGTCATAACCAAAAGAATGAACTATAACGGTCGCTTATATACATCAGGAGCAATTGAAACAAAAGATAAGTTTTATTTTCTCTATGGGAAAGTTGAAGTTCGCGCAAAGCTTCCGAGTGGTAAAGGAATTTTTCCTGCTTTTTGGATGCTACCACAAAGCGAATCTTTTTTGCCTGAAATAGATATTATGGAAATGCTAGGAGATTCTCCATCAGAAATATGGATGGTTTATCACTGGATGGATAGTGGTATACAAGAGAAAGTTTATACCTCTCACTTGGGTCCAAACTACTCTAAAGACTATCACACTTTTTCAATTGAATGGAATCCAAAGGAAATTGTATGGTTCATTGATGGCATTAGGAGATTTTCCACGAATCATTCACCAGACCAACCTATGTTTCTCTATATTAACACGGCCGTTGGCGGCGACTGGCCTGGCTCTCCTGATCAGACAACGTTTTTACCCCAGTCTTTAATTGTTGACTATATTCGAGTCTACAAAAAGATATAGGCATCCTTCAGTGTGAGATCCACAAAAGGAGGAAATCATGCTCTTTATCACATTGATGCTCTTTTCTATATTTGTGATTTTTCAGCTTTTATATTTGTTTGTTCCTCTTATAAAGTTTATTAGAGTACAACCAAAGATAATAGAAATGCAGGAACAAGAACCTATCACTATCCTTGTTCCTGCATTTAACGAAGAAAACATTATTCTAAGTTGCTTAGATGGAATTCTTCAGCTAAATTATGCGAACTATGAAGTAATCATCATTAATGATGGTTCTACAGACAATACATTAAGTATATTAAAAAGAAATCTTCAATTAGTACCAACAATAATAACTAAAGCAAACTTACTCCAACACAGCCCAATTATTAATTGCTACCGCTCTTCTTTGTTCCCTCGTATTTTGGTAATCGACAAAATAAATGGTGGTAAGGCAGATTCCTTAAATGCAGGCATAGAATATACCAGCAATGAAATTATTGTTACTCTTGATGCAGATTGTTTTCTACAGTCTCAGGCATTTCACGCCATTAACTCTATCTTTAGGAACAAAAACATTGTTGCCGCTGGCGGTGTTGTACTAATCATCCAAGGGATGATCAATGATAACACCGTTCCCTCTTCAACCTTTAATGTACCAGGACTCATCAAATATCAAATTGTTCAATATTTAACGGCTTTTTATTTACACAAATTCACACAAGCAAAGTTCAATGCCATTACTGTAATCTCAGGTGCATTTGGTATTTTTCGAAAATCTGCTTTAAATGAGATCAATGGTTATCGTAACACGATCGGCGAGGATATGGATATTACCTTACGTATACATCAACTTATTAGAACAAGGTATACAGAAAACAAGATAGTCTTTATTCCAGAGGCAGTTTGTTACACTGAGTGTCCAGGAGATTTCAAAGATCTCTTTCGCCAGCGACTCCGCTGGCAGAAGGCCTTTGTCGATTGCATAATTACCTATTGGAATAACCTTTTCTGTAAATTCGGATTTGGAATATCCATCTATTTGTTCTTTGACTCACTACTACTAGGGACCGTTTCAGCCTTCTATACTATTATATTTCTCTTAACTCTTATGTTCGATTATGCTGACCCTTTTTTTGCGCTTATTCTAATTTCGATTTCCGTTATCTTAGGTGCATCACAAAGCATTGTATCACTAATCATTAGCCAACAATTTGGCTACTCTTACTCCTGGGTTGATTACACTCGTTATTACCTTTTTTCTCTTATAGAAGTCCTAAGTTTCCGCCTATTAGGGCTAGCTTTTTGTACCCTAGGAACTATTATGTATTTTTTCAATAAGCATGAGTGGAACAAAGTAACAAGATCTGGAGAAAAATATACGGTGAACACTGACTTAACTACGTGTAGCGATCTGCAACCAATTTCAGAAAAAGGAGAGATATTATAAATGAATAAAGCACCATCTATTACGTCTTATATTGTTTTAATCCTCATGATCTCCATGTGTGTCTTTACTTCTTTTGGAACTCTTCCGATTGTGAATGCTCAAAAAAATAATGATTACTATTACATGCCAAAAGACTCTCCCATTTTCTGGAGCGGACCAAATAGCAAAAAAGAAATAGCCTTATCCTTTGATGATGGTCCCGATCCTATATATACCCCAAAGATCCTAAACATATTATCAAAATATAACGTCAAGGCCACTTTTTTCTTGGTGGGAGAACAAGCAAAGCTACATCCTCAGTTAGTACAAAGAATTATTGCCGACGGTCATGAAATTGGCAGTCATACTATGACTCATCCAAACGCAAATAATACACCGCCACCAACATTAAAGTCAGAAGTTATGGAATCGGTTACATATTTACAGAATCTAACTAGCCAGGAAATTCGTTTTTTCCGACCACCTTATGGTATTTTAAGTCCATCCTATTTCTCGGCCTGTTCTGACCAAGGGATTACTATGATCTTGTGGTCTGTTGACACTGTTGACTGGGAATGCCCTTCTTTTGACATAATAGTCGAACGTGTTATTAGCCAAATTGGGCAAGGAAGCATTATCCTTATGCATGACGGAGGTGGCAACCGTCAACAAACGGTAGATGCTTTAGATAAAATTTTATGCGAATTAGAGCAAATGCAACTTAGGCCAGTAACATTATCCAAGCTATTTTTTACAGTAACAGAATAATAACACGACAATAAGGGGGGGGACTTTGGCACTTAGCCGCCTAAGTTTCTCCTTTTACTGTTAGAGCCGAACATCCTTTGTATTTCGAGTATCTTAGGAACCAGCGTCCAAGATCAACGTAAGTCAATTATTCTTATATCTTTAATCTGAGATCCAAGATCAATTGCAGTCTCAATATTTAAACTTAAATTACCATTTTGTGTATTCAATGCCAACTCTGGGTAAACCGCCAGTAATGCCTTTTGCACCAACTCAGGGTTCGCTTTGCCTTCAACTTTTATCATCAATTTATCTCTAAGACTTTCTTTATCTACCGTCAATAGTACCCTGCCGGTAGCACCGGAAACTGAACTTACAGCATCAGAAATTACTCGACCATAAAGATTCATGTCCCCAGCAACAATCATATCATCAGTACGTCCTTTGATCTTAACAGCCCTTAGAGGCAGCCAGCATGTACATTTTGCCCAGCATCCCTTATCTCCCGACCGATAGCGAATTAAAGGCATTCCGTCTCTACGGATGGTGGTAAATACCAACTCTCCTTCATCAGTTGACTTACCAGTAACGGGATCAATAATTTCTGTGATAATATGCAAATCATTAAGATGAAAAGCGCTGCATTCCGGTAGAGCAATGGTTTGTGCACTGCCAATTTCCGTTGAGCCGTAACTGTCAAAGACAGCTGCACCCCAATACCCAGTAAATAGTTCTTTATGCGCCGAAGTCAATAGCTCACCAACGAGTATAATTTTATCAAGGGGCTGGTGATAGCCAATCTGCTGTGCCTCAAAAGTCAAAGCTGTCATATATGAGGGTGAGGAGAAAATGACATTGGGTGAAAAGCGCTCCATCCATTTAAGCGTTTCCCTAGGATTGTCGGCGCCAACATTTAGCGGTAATCCACCTGCACGTTCCACCGCACGCTGCACACTAGCACCACCGATCCACAGTCCATGACCAATGGGCAAAGCAACTAAAGCAACAAGTCTTCCTTCATGAGCAACGCGAAGTGCCACACCATAAAGATTGGACAGCATCTGCATTTCACGATAGGTATAATACATTCTTTTGGGTTCACCTGTTGTGCCTGAAGTAGTAAATACAGCGGACAGCTTTTCTTCTGGTACGCAGAGGAACTCCTGCCATTGTCGTATATCTTTCCCAGTGGTAAAAGCAAGCTTGTGCAAATCATTAGGTGTCCTAATATCTTCCGGGTACACTCCGCATTTATCAAACATGCGTTGATAAAAGGGTGAATGCGCATACACATAATCTATCGTATTACGCAATCGTCGCTCCTGAATGGCAGCAATCAGCTCTGGTTTTACTCCAGATTCCATTATGCGACGCAAAAAATTGCCAGCCCTTTTTGCCACCGCTGGCTGACAATTACGTTCCTCAAAGCGCCGTAACGTTTTATCAATAACCTCTGCAATCATAGACTTTCTCCTATACCTTGATCGAATCTCATTTTGATAACCCTTTTCTAATTATGTCCGAACTAATAGCCCTTATGCATAATGAGAATCAAAGTATATCTACAAGGATTTTTGTCGACACTGATATTAGATTCTCTGACAGGAGACCAATCTATGAACACTATTCTTTTTACTAAATGTATTATTAGTGGTTTTCTCCTCGCCGCTCCTATTGGACCGGTCAATCTAATTTGTATCCGTTACACTTTGAGTGAAGGACGTTTTTCTGGACTTATTGTAGGACTGGGAGCAGCCTTGGCCGATGTCGTATATGGTTCTGCAGCAGCGGCAGGACTACGTGTTCTGACTAACTTTATTCTCCAGTACGATGTTGCCTTTCGCTGGGTAGGTGGACTATTTATTATTTTTCTTGGATTTGCAACATTTCGGGCCGCCCCTCAAAATGAGTCTGACAACAAAAATCCAAAGCGCAGCCTTTATAGCCTTTTCGCGGGAGTATTTTTTCTGACACTGACCAACCCCGTTACCATTTTTACTTTTATCGCCATTTTTTCATCCTTTGGCATAGCCGTACATGTGACAGATCTGTTTACAACAGTCTTAGTCTCTTTAGGAGTCTTTATTGGCTCAACCCTCTGGTGGATTACCCTCACCAGCATCGTATGCCTTTTTCGCAACAAAGTGACACCCCACATCATAGTCCGTATGAACAAAATTGCAGGTATTATTATTATCTTACTCGGCGTTGCTTCAATTACAATGTAATTTGCAATTTTATACTAATTGAGCAAAATAAAAGGTGGCTAATAGCCACCTTCGTTGTTTTAGCATTGCTTATTTTTCTTCTCATTTTTCTTATTTTCGTTATTAAAAATTTCTTTTGCAAATTCAACATTCTTATTTTTCCTGTTTTCTTTTTGCTTACATTCTTGTTCTTTCATATTGATCACCTCCAATATTATTATTGCCATATTCCTAATTTAAATTAGAGGGAAAATACACCTCAATCCTTATTTTAAAAGAACTGGCAATTCAAACGTTGGTGTCAACTTTATAGGCTGTTAACAGAACCCGAAGATAGGGATGAATATAGGTATCTTAGAGAGACTTGTCCAGCGGATAAAAAACCAACTCAGGACTTCCATTCATTGTTTCTTTGACAACAGTTTGAGCCAATATCTGTGTTGGGTCGATTAGGCAATACTCTCCACGTATGTAGCGAAATAAAAGAGGGATTTCTGTGCAGCCCGCAATGAAGGAGTACACTCCCATTTTCTGATATTTAGAAACGATGTCTGCGAGTAGTTTGATACTGGAATTGTCCTCTAACCTACCAGCCTTAGCCTCTTCAATTCCTAGTGAAATATTCTTTTGTTCCTCTTCACTAAGAGTAAGTACATCTATGCCTACTGTCGAAAATGCTTTTTGATACATTTTAGTCTTAACTGTTGCGGCAGTCGCAAACAACAGGATCTTACCATTATTATCTATATTATGATTCTTAACATATTCCACTGTATTTTCAATCATATTGATGAATTTTATCTTCACAGCTTCTTGAATGTCCTGATACCAGAAATGCGCCGTATTGCATGGCATCACTAAAATATCCGCACCTGCTCTTTCAAGCAACTGTGCGGAAGCTATGAGTTCCTTTAGCGGACTTTCCTTCCCTTTTGTAATAGCATCAACACGAGAAGGAATTTGTGGATTATTATAAACAATGATCTTGGGATGCTCTTGATCAATACTTGCTGGTGTATTCTTAATTATTTTTTCAAATAAATCGGCTGTCGCCATCGGACCCATTCCACCTAATATTCCAATAGTAAGCATGAGAATTCCCCCTTACTTTATGTATTAACTTAATATTACAATATTTATAAATAAGAAGAAAATTCAAGCTATCTATATGCTTATAGAATTTTCTTATTTGGTCATAGAAGTTCCCTTATTGTCTTATCTGCGCCAGCTTGGTTCGCTAAAGCTAACAACAGCGCATACATAGGCAGCGAGAAAGTTTTATCCTGGTGATACACTAAAGAAATTTGTAGTTGCATAACAGGGTCTCTTTCAATAACAATTAAATTTCCATTAGCGATCTCATCTTTTACTAAGGCTCTAGGCAAATAAGAAATACCTAATCCAGCAAGAACAGCATGCTTAATTGCCTCAGAATCACTATACTCAATTGGTGACTGCAAATCTTTATGTCCCGCATATTCTTCTAATTTCGTCCTAAAGACACTTCCCTCCGTGTAATTAATCATTGGAAAGTCATTACTATCTTGTATTCCTTGATGAGTTTTCATAAACTCTTGGCTCGCTACCCATAAAACATCTTCCGTCCATATTCCATGCTGTCTAATTTGTTTAAATGTATTCTGCCCATGTATAAAACCAAAATCATAACGATGTTCTATTACACCTTTTAAAACGTCCTGGGTATTCATACAAATCTCTACATTAATACTGAGAGACGGCAATTGCGCTTGGAGTTCTTTTAGAATAGAGGGTAAAAAATAGTTTATCAGTTGAGTTGATACACCTAATCGAATTGTTTCATCCCCATGCCCAAAGCTTGCCATAACATTTTGAGTTTCTTCATACAAGCTAACCATCCGCGCTGCATAGTCTATCATAATTTTACCGGCCTCGGTCAATGTTAGTCTTTTTCCATTTCTCTCGAATAACTTCACCCGAAAAGCATCCTCTAGACTACAAATTTGCGCAGTTATCGCTGGTTGTGAGAAGCTGAGTTGCTCTGCAACCCTCGTAATATTTAGTAATTCTGCTACTAATATAAATGTTTTAAATAATCGTATATCCATGAAAGTTACACCTACAATTAAAAATTCTTGAAACACTTATCTTTTCTTATTATAACATTCAAAGCTTCGGAGAAGCACAAGAATATCAATTCCCTTCATGCCTCTAAGATCTCCATACCCCTTACTAATAAAATAATCTCCATTATAGGAATGATTTTACTTCCTAAATGGAGATTATTTTTATTGATATATCAAATCGTCCTTGTCATTTATATGAAATAAGTTAGTCTAACTACGCCGTTTATATTCTTTTCAGTAATAAATTCTATGAAGGACCATCATCGACTATCTCAATTATATTAGTATTTTCATCGGAATCAATACCACAAATTACATATTTATCTTTGTATTTCTTACTATCTGTTAAGGGTAAAACGATCGTCGCTTTCGTATTATCCATAAAATCCACATTTACTATTGTTTGATTATCTTCATTTATAGCATTAGTTACTTTTCCTGTCTTAACCACAAAAAAACCTCCTTTTTAACAATAGTATCTCCAATAAAGCATTTTAAATTTCGGTAAAACAAAAGATTCCCTAAGGAATTAATCCCAGGGAATTTTTATGGATGACTAAGGTTTAAATGGGGTCAAAATTCCACTTAAATCATTTAAAAATCTATTGTCTGCTGATCTGTTTTCTGTCATTGCTGTAATATCACTTTTTTACTGCATATTTTTTCTGCATTTCTGTTTTTTTGGGGTTAAGAGTACTTATAAAGAATACTTAGCAACTAATTCTCTTACTGCTTTTTCTTCATTTTCTATAAATTCAACAAAACTTATATACCCTAAATTTATTTTCAGTTTAGCTAACTCCAAAAGAAAGGTAGCTATTTTTTCCGCAGGAATATCTCCATAAACTTCTCCAAATCTTGCTATGTTAGGGCCTACCCTCCCATTAAAAGATATCGCATAGGTAGGAATCATCCCACTATCTGTACGACTTCTTTTTCCAGTAAATCCAATCAGAGCCTTTTGATGCTGTGCACAAGAATTAGGGCATCCTGATATAAGTATTCTTGGCAGTGCAGTTCGTATATCATCGGATGTATGCTGAAAGATTTCAAATACACTGTTTAAGAGTTCTTGCGAATCATTAATGCCAAAATTACAAACGGTTGGACCAACACATGCTACAGAATTTTCTATGTTAAAAATAGAGGAAAACTTAGCCATTATATCTATTAGTTCTTGTACATCTGTCTCTTTTAAATCCCTTACAAAAAAACCTTGGGTTGATGTCACTCGTATGGATGTTGCATAATTTAAATTCGTTAAGAAATTGATTACCTTATCTAAATCGCTTGTATGAATCGTCGCGTTTCTTGGGTGAATATATACAGAATAATATCCGATTTGCTGTTGTGGAAATATTACGTTTTCGTATTTCTTTTCCCATGGATTCCCTTGAGACTTTTGTAATTTTTCTTCTCCTGAGTCTATATGAAGCTTTAAGTCCTGTTCCGCTTTTAATTGATTCAATTCATTCCTAAATACATTGATAAACGCTTCTTCCCCTAACCTCTGTACAACAAATCTTAATCTAGCTTTGTGTCGATTCGTTCGATCTCCTTCTCTTGCGAAAACTTGTTTCATTGCTTGTACATAATATAATACTTCTGTGTCAGCTATGAAATCTTCAAGTTTCAAACTTATTTTAGCACTGCCACCAAGTCCACCGCCTCCATATACTTCAAAGCCTCTTTTACCGTCAACTATTTTTGCTATGAACCCTATATCGGCTACAGTTGCATTCGCTGTATCTTCCAGACTATTTGAAAAAGCTATTTTATATTTTCTTGGCAGATTAAGATTAGTAGGATCTGTCATCATGTAGTTTGAAACTTCTTTCATATATGGAGTGACATCAAAGATTTCATCCCGTGCTACTCCTGAAAGAGGTGAACATGCAACATTTCTTACACCGTCCCCACCAGCACCTTTTGTAGTTAATCCACATTCCAATAAATCATCTAATACATCGCCTAAATACTCAATTTTCACTGAATGAAATTGAATGTCCTGTCTTGTTGTAAAACGTATTTTGATTCCCTCATATTTCTTGGCTATTTCACTTATGGCTTTCAATTGATCTAATTTTATAACACCACCAGGAATTCTTGCCCTTACCATATAAGTATCCTTTGGCCCTTCTTTATAAATTCCCATGATGGAGCTAAACGATTTTAGATTATCTAATTTACCTTCATTATATTGTTGTAATTTATTCTTAAATTCCTCAACACTTTTTTTAATAGCTTCCGTAATAGTTAGCATATTTAATTCCTTCCTTTATAAGTATTTTAGTTCTATCTAAAGCTTAGCTGCACAATTACCTTAAGAACTTAATAATTGTATAAAATAAGGTTGAGCCAGGGATTGACTCAACCTTATTTTATCACGTAATCTCTAATTTAACATAGCAACAGCTATTCAACTTTTGCTGTTGATTTTAATTTGTAGCCGATATACAAACAGAGCAACCAAGCAGGTGCAATATATAGCGAGAATCGCATATCAGGCATGAAGGCCATAATAACGACAACAGCAGCTAAAAAAGCTAAGCTAATATAGGATGTCATCGGGTACAATGGCATTTTAAACAATATCGGTTTATTTGCCTGTTCTATATGTTTGCGAAACTTTAACTGCACAATTAGAATAGTAGCCCAATTGATGATGATGGAAATCGTCGCTAATGCCATTAAATATAGGAATACCTTTTCTGGGTTTAAATAGCTTAATAATACTGCAATTAATGTAAACACTGTGGAAACCAACACTGCGTTTACTGGTGTACCTGCTGAATTTAGCTTACCAAGAAATTTCGGAGCGTTTCCTTGTGCGGCCAAACCGTACAGCATTCTTCCGTTACTATATAAAGCACTGTTATATGCTGATAGTGCTGCTGTAAGAACTACGAAATTCAACAAATTTGCTGCTGCAGGAATACCTACATGAGAAAATATCTGAACAAAAGGACTTCCCGTAGCCTCCATTTGGTTCCAAGGGAATATTGCCAAAATTACCACCATTGCCCCTATATAAAACAGTAAAATTCTCCATACCACCTGGTTAATGGCCTGTGGGATGGTTTTATTAGGATTCTCAGCTTCACCAGCAGTAATTCCCACAAGCTCTACACCGCCGAATGAAAACATGACTAAGACCAAGGACATAACAACTCCCTGTATGCCATTTGGTAAAAACCCTCCATGCGTCCATAAGTTACTAATCCCAATAGGTTGTCCACCATTTCCAATACCAAAAACAATAATACCTATACCAAAAACAATCATACCAATGATTGCCAATACCTTGATAAGGGCAAACCAAAATTCAAACTCACCATAGACTTTTACATTTATCATATTAATTAATGTGATAACCACCAAGCATACAAGTGCCGAAATCCATGTTGGAACATCAGGTAACCAATAATTGATATAAGCACCCACAACCGACAATTCGGCCATACCAACAACCACATAATTAAACCAATAGTTCCAGCCAGAAATAAATCCTGGAAGCTCGCCCCAATATTGATAAGCATATTGACTGAATGATCCGGATACCGGCTGATCAACAGCCATTTCACCCAATGCTCGCATAATAAAAAATATAATAATGCCACCTATTAGATAAGACAAACTAATCGCTGGTCCTGCCATTTTTACTACCGTAGCGGAGCCGTAAAACAACCCTGTCCCAATGGCTCCCCCCAACGCAATCATTTGGATGTGACGATTCTTAAGGCCGCGCTGTATTTGTTGATTCGTATTATTAGTATCCATATTCTTCTCCCTTTTAATACCTTACTCTTCTATTGGTATTGATAATGTTCTTTTTTCTGTACTGATTACGATATTAGCTTCCACTCGACTTATCCCAGGTATAGCCATAAGTGAATCGATTACAAAGTCCTTATAAGTCTGCATATCCTTAGCAACAATTTTTAAAAGATAGTCTCGATTGCCGGTAATAGCATAACATTCAAGCACCTGTGGGATTTTATTGATTTGTTCCAAGAAAGCATTCGCATTCTCTCTCGTAAGAGGGGACAAAATTACCATAATAAACGCAATGGTTTCCATTCCAAGTTTTTTTTCATCGACAATTGTTGTAAATTGTTTGATAATACCTAATTCTTTTAAGTTCTTTGTTCTTGTTAGACACGCAGAGGTAGACAAACCAATCAATTTAGATAATTCTAAATTAGATATTGAAGAATCCTTTTGCAAAGCACTAAGAATTGCTTTGTCATAGCCATCAAGGGTCATCATAATATAATTCTCCTTTATTAACAAATAAAAGTATAATATGCGGCCATTGTTATATAATGCAACATTTTATGTCGTTTTGTCAATGATTTCTGAGATGTAATGTATAACCACATTAATTTTTTACATCCAAACTGATTGATCCCCTTAGAAATGGATATAATACAAATAGCTGATGCCGTTCTTGAAAGAATTGGCTTTGTTAGCAAAGTAATCTTAGATAATAACAGGAGTGAGAATATATGCATTCTATTAATAGCGTTGTCTGTCCAGTTTGCAACGGCAACCAACTTATATTAAAATATGAGGCTACATATGAGTATTCCTACATTATAGATTCAAATGCCCCTGGGCTTAATAACATAGAGGAACTCCTTCCCCATATGTATGATAACCGTGAACAAAAGGATACTAAGCAATCTATAGAATGTAGTGCATGCAAAACGAACTATCCGTGCTATTTCGATAAGTGGACCGAAAAAATTAATAGTAAAACGATACAAAAGGCTATCGATTCAGCATATCTTGCAAGAAATGAATAATGCAACCTTTTTACAGTACCAAGAACTATAGGAAAAACGCTCAACCAAGTTAAGGTGAGCGTTTTTACGGTAAGATGTACTCGATGAGGAAGGTATCACTATTATGAGGAATAGTTAAAAGAAGTAAAATTCATCTATCGAGCACTAGGAAGGTATTATTCTCATTTGTTTCTGTATTAATGTTGATTAAAACTCTGCAGTAATTACAAAGAAGACATAAATAAAGGCACTAACAACATACGTGTACCTTTATCTATGTCTTCTTACTCATTAATATATTATTAATATGTATCATCTCTATGATTAAACTCTGCTGCTTCCACCCAGTCATTCACATTGTTTAACATGTCAATAATATTCTCAATCACGTCTACATGTTTTTCCTCTTCCTGCATGAGCTTTTCAAAAATCATTTTCTCCTCTTGCTTCTCAGACTGTTCGCTCATTTTTTTATAAAGCTCTACACTTTCTTTTTCTTTTACTAGTGCTGCCCTATATACATCAGATTGCTCGTCTTTTAGTTTTGCAATAAGTTCATTATTGTCCTTAAAAAACTCTTTATTGTTATGAGCAGTAAAGACATTTTGTATTTTGTTTAAAGAAGGATTAGCCTCAATATGTTGCACCGTTTCCTTTTGAGCTAATTTGATAATTTGATAGTGGCGTTGTTCATCTTCCGCAAGACCCTCTAAAACCTTTTTTAGATCGTCATATTTTACATGTTCAGCCAAATCTCGATAATATTTTTCGCCATCTAATTCCATTTGTAATGCGAACTCAAAAACATTCATGATTAAACCTCCCTCTATATTTATGACTACTAGTTCTATTATAATGCTATCAGTTTTTCAGATCAATCATATTAATTAACTCTTATTCCTGCATTGCCTATAAATGATACTTTATTATAAATTAGCTCAAAGGACTTCCCTTTAAGTAAAGAAGTGAACTCAATTCCTTACTTGTGAAAGGAAGCCCTTTCTCCATTCCAATATTCCAAGGCAGACTCGCCAACCTAACAAAATCAGATTGGCAGCTCCCATTACATTAAAGCAACCTCTTAATCTTTTTCAACTAATAATCACATGTAACCATCATTTCATCCATGTTTGGAATGTCATTTCTAATTTGTTCAAGAACTTCTAAAAAGTATTCAGCTTCTCGAAGAACATGGTCAGCAAGTAACGGTGGAATCAAGGAGACTACTTTACAAGATGAAATTAGATCTCTCGCTGCTTCTTTAAAATCCCGAATTTGAATTGTTGCATTTGTTGCATCCATCTCGAATCGAATCAGGTCATTATTGGGACGGGAATGCCACAGCATACTATCAAGATCACGAGCTTGAAGCTGTAACTGCTCAAACTGAACTGCAAAAGCATTTGCTTTCTCAACAAAACCTCGCTCAGAAGGATCAAGCAAACCTGCAATAAATCTTGCATGGTCAGCCATATGTCTTAGCCAAAACACATTGTCACTAACTATGGCATCAACGGGAGATTTCATATCGCCATCTTGAATTTTTTGCAGTAGCTTTAGAAAGTACATTGCCTCACGAGAAACATGGTCTATCAATAAAGGATAATTATAGCCTCCAATTTCACACTCGACAATTAGATGTAAAACATGACGCTTAAAGGCAAAAATATTTTTAACTGCAACCATAATTCTACATACGAAAGCCATGAAGTCTTCATCACACTTTATCTTACATGATTGTTTTTCAAGGTCCTCAAAAACATTATAAAATTCTTCCGCTTGACGAATAAGTTCAGCATCTGAACATGCAAAACCAAGTTTCATGAATAAAGAATGTTCTTTCATAATTCTTAGCCAGAACTGAACACGTCTTAGATTTAAGGATTCATAGGGTTTTACGTCTCGACAAAATATATCCACACTACATCCTCCTTGATTGCATAGTTATTACATAATATGCAAAAGCACTTATAGGGGAACATAGTATTGACTTACCATTACTCCTATCTTACTAAGTGTCTCCCTTAGCCTTAAAACTATCGACATGTTCAAATTTCACTTCATAAAAATCGTTTCTTTATATTTTTATATTTTTAAATGCTTCTGCTTGTTGTTTAATACCAACTTCTGTGGCAAATCTTTCTATACTCGACGCCCCAAAGAAACCAGCCACTCCCTTAGTCCTAGAAAGTACATATTGTGCATCTTCTGGCTCAGCAATTGGACCACCATGACAAATAACTAATATATCAGGATTTACAGATTTTCCTGCATCGCAAATTCCTTGAACTTTCTTTACACAATCATCTAATGTTAAAGCCGTTTTTGCTCCAATCGTTCCCTTGGTTGTTAAGCCCATATGAGCAACTAAAATATCTGCTCCTGCTTTTGCCATTTTAACGGCTTGTTCCTCATCAAAAACATACGGCGTTGTTAGCAAATCAAGCTCATGGGCTTGCCGGATCATTTCTACTTCTAAGTCATATCCCATTCCAGTTTCTTCAAGGTTAGCTCTGAATACCCCATCGATTAATCCCACTGTCGGGAAATTCTGAACTCCTGAGAACCCCGAATCTTTTAGTTGCTTTAAAAAAACATCCATTAATCGAAAAGGATCTGTTCCACAGACACCTGCAAGCACAGGGGTATGTTTAACTACAGGCAGTACTTCTGATCCCATCTCCACAACAATTTGGTTTGCATCTCCATAGGAAAGTAGTCCAGCAAGTGAGCCCCGACCAGCCATTCTGTACCGACCAGAATTATAAATAATGATTAAGTCTACTCCACCTGCTTCTCCACTTTTTGCCGAAATGCCAGTACCAGCTCCTGCCCCTAAGATAACTTTACCATTTGCAACCTCTGCTTTAAGTTTTGTTATTATCGCACTGCGAGTGAATGCCATTTTGTATTCCCCTTTCTTACTTTTTATTATTCATAAGTTCAATTAACTTTTTTGCTGCTGCGATTGCAAATTTTTGATCATTAATATCAGAGTCTATTTCTATCAACTCGACTACATTTCTATCAATGTGTTCTCTTAATGTGGAAAAAAGCATTTGATCTTCTTCAACGCCATAGAAAGGCTGACCTTTGACATCAATCATAGAAACACCCTTTAGCGGCAATATAAGCGCAGTAGGAGACTTTGCCATATTGAGTTTTTCCGATAATAATAAGCCAAGTTGCCGATTTTCTTCTACATTAGTACGCATTAACGTTACTGTCGGATTATGTTTGTATAAATTTCTATCTTGGAATTCTTCAGGAACGGTTTCGATAGCAGCAAAATTCACCATATCTAAAGCTCCCGTTGATACAACTTGAGGAATATTACAACGCCCTGCAGCCTCAAGTCTATGAGGGCCAGCATTTAGAACGCCCCCTACCAATTCATCACACCATTCCGTCGTTGTAAGGTCCAATACACCATCAAAAAAACCAGATTCAATAAGATTTTCCATTGTCCTTCCACCAGTGCCTGTTGCGTGAAAGATAATAACTTCAAAGCCTTCCTTTTCTAAATATTCTCTCGCATAATTTATGCATGGTGTAGTTACACCAAACATAGTGGCAGCAACTAGTGGCTTTTTCTCAATCTTATGAATATGCTCAAACTTTACCATTCCCGCTATTGCAAAGGCTGCATTGGTAAAGATTTTAGCTGAGATAGTGTTAATTCCGGCTACATCTACGATAGAGGGATACATGATAACATCGCTCGTTCCAACATATTGTGAGGTATTGCCAGAAGCTACAGTGGAGACCATTATTTTGGGAACGCCGATAGGTAATGCACGCATGGCTGGAGTAACAATTGCAGTACCACTACTTCCTCCAAAAGAAATAATACCATCGAATTTACCCTCAGCGTATAGCCTGGGTACTAGCATCTCCATGCCTTTAGCAAGAGTTTCAGTAGCTAAAGCCCGATCTTTCTTCGCCGCAATTTCATGAATGTCCGCTCCAGCAGCTTGGGCTACTTCTTCGTTAGAAACGTCGGGCACAAACATAGGTTCAAAGACACCGCTATGAATGGTGAAGGTGTTTAAACCTAATCCTTGGATAATGTCTCTCACAAAAGCATACTCTGTTCCTTTAGAGTCAAAGGTACCTACAATGGCAATTGTTTTCAATGTGATAACCTCCCATTACAGCATTAAAAAAAGATTCAGAATAAAAAGTTTCCTTACCAAAAGAATACTTTTTATTCTGAATATTGTAAATGTATCTAGATATGATGTTTATGTTCTTTTGTATTATTTGCGTATTCACGAGGTGAGATTCCCCTTTGTTTTTTAAACGCTTTACTAAAATGGGCATAGTCATTATAACCGCTTAAAGAAGCAACATCTGACAATGATATATTTTTACTTTTAATGATTTCTATAGACTTGTTAATCCTATATTTATTTAGATATTCAGGAAAAGTACAACCCACTTCCTTTTTAAATAAAGCGCTTAAATAGGTTCTAGAAATATGAGCCTCTATTGCTAAATCGGTGAATGAAATCTTGGTCATATAATTACGAGACACATATTCTTTTACAAAAGCAATATAATCATAGTACTCGGTTATCCCTACCATCATTTTATTCATTAAATCGTTTTCTTCAATTTGACCAGTAGCTTTAAATTCACGAGTAACTTGGGTTATAGCTATTTCAAAAGGAATCCGTTCAAAAGAAGATCCACCCAAATAGCCCATTGTATCTGTATTATTATACATGTACTTAAGATCAAGGGGAGAATTTATTGGCCCACCGTAAATCATTTTAATAACTTCAGACTTCATTTCATCGCATACATAAAAGATGGCCTTTGCCATTTTTGTAGCGGCTTCAAGAGAAAGCGACTTTTTTGCACCGAGCATTCCTCCTTTTGTGACTCCTAAATGAGCACAAATAACATCGGCACCAGCAGCAATCATTTTTCTTGCTTGCATTTCATCAAATACAAAAGCAATCGAGAATATATTTTTCCTATGTGCAATCCGAATCGCTTCGACTTCCCGATCATAAGATAAGCCTTCTTCTTCTATAGCCTCTCTAAATTGACCATCAATCATACCAACAGATGGATAATTATTGATTCCTGAAAAACCATTTAGATGTATTTCTTCAATATATTTCTCTAAATCAATGGTTGGGTCAGTTGCACAAAGACCGAAGAAAACAGGTATATTCTTCGCAATTGGAATGATCTCTCTTGAGCCAAATTCCATGACAAGTTGATTGCAGTTAGCAAAAGGCAAAAGACCTGCAATCGAACCGAGCCCCATTTGCCTGAATCGACCAGAGTTTAGTGCTAATATGAGATCTGCCCCACCTTTAACTGCATATTTGGCAGAGATACCTGCACCAGTTGCAACACCAATAACATGTCCTTTATCTTTTATCTGGGCTTTCAACCTATCGATTATCTCTTTTCGTTTAAAACTCATAACAGGCACGTCCTTTAACAAAATAGTGACCTATACATAAGCGAATTCGTAACTGGCACCCTTTAGTTAATGGTATTCTTCGATAGATAAGCCTTTTCCTGTGTTTGGCATTGTTATTTTCACGATCCTACACAATGGCATTTATAAAGAAGACCTGATTCATACGGAGTTTTAGCTCCACCTAAATCAAGTCTTCTTTGTACTCCTGCCAACTATGAAATAGATTTAGTGCGCTCCTTTCTGGAAACAACGATTCTTTGCAATACAATAAATAGACATAGTAAAAATGCAACTGCAATTTTAGTCCACCAAGAACTTAATGTTCCCTGGAACATGATTAAGGTTTGGATTACCCCCTGAATTAAAACTCCAAAAAGTGTTCCCGTAACAAACCCCACGCCTCCTGTTAAAGGAGTCCCACCGATTACAGCAGATGCAATAGCATCCATTTCCAGCCCCATAGCATGTAATCCATAACCTGAAAGCATGTAAAAACTAAATACAATCCCTGCTAGGGCAGAGCAAAATCCATTTAAGCCGTAAACCAATACCTTCGTCCTGCCAACTGGCAACCCCATCAGCATTGCCGATTGTGCATTGCCACCAATAGCATAGATTGCACGCCCAAATTTAGTGTAGTTAATCAGATACAGTGCTGCCAATACTAATGCAAAGGCAATAACAACGCTGATCGAAATAAAATTATCAAAAGGTAATGGTATTCGATAGGTCGCAATAAATTGATAGAAAGGATCTGTAATCATAATTGTATCAATACTAATCACATAGCATAATCCTCTAGCCAAGAACATACCTGCAAGAGTTACAATAAAAGGCTGTATATTGAAAAAGTGAATAAAACTACCTTGCGCGACCCCAAAAAGGAATCCCATCAGCAGCATTCCAGGAATTACAATCATCGCACTAAGATGCTGCATTTCAAGCAAATATGCCGATAGCATACATACTAACGCAATCACGGAACCGACTGAAATGTCAATACCGCCAATAATGAGTACAAATGTCATACCTATGGCTGTAATAATAAGAAAGGCATTATCAATGAGCATATTGAGCAACACTTGCGTGGAGAAAAAACCATTATACAAGACTGATCCCACTGCAAATAAGGCAAAAAACAATACAATCGTGATGATTAGGTTGATGTACTTATAACTTAGCTGCATTCTTTGCATCTGGAATCCCCCTCTTCTGAGCCCATTTAGAAAATACAACTTTACGGAAATTAGCGGATTGCAGCAAACAGATGATAATGACAACAACAGATTTTACAACAAGTGTAATCTCGGGAGGTACGCCAAGAGCATAAATTGTCGTTGTTATACTTTGAATGACTAGTGCCCCTATCAGACTCCCGAGTAAGGAAAACCTGCCACCATCAAGAGAATTCCCCCCCAGTGAAACTGCTAAAATAGCGTCTAGCTCGATAAACAGTCCTGCATTATTTCCATCTGCTGAACTTACATTAGAACATATAATAAGCCCCGCTAGTCCGGCACACAAACCGGAAAAAGCATATACGGAAAAAATATATTTACTTACATTGATTCCTGTAAATTTACTGGCAATAGGATTAATGCCAATGGATTCGATAAACATCCCCAAAGCTGTTTTTCTCACTGCATATAAGGTAATTCCAAAAACCAATCCTACAATAAAAAGGGAAAAGGGTAACCCTAATATATATCCAGTGCCAATAAATTGAAAAGGCTTATAATACACGGTAATAATTTGCCCTTGGGTAATCAGCTGGGCAATTCCCCGGCCAGCAACAAGCAATATCAGTGTTGCAACGATGGGCTGAATTCCCACCCTAGAAATTAATAATCCATTCCACATTCCCAAAAGGGTTGTAACCAAGAGTGCTGCGAATATGGCGACTGGCATAGGGACAAGAGTAACAAGTGTTTTTACGCCATCAACATATTCTAGCTTTCCACCAATTAAGGAAGCTGACACCGCTCCAGAAATAGCAATCATGGACCCTACTGATATATCAATTCCTTTCGTGGCAATGACCAAGGTCATACCGATGGCCAAAAGCATTAGAGGAGTGGCACGATTGAGAATATCAATGGTAACTCCATAGAAATGTCCATCTTTAATTTCAATAGCAAAGAAATCTTTCGTGAAAAAGAAATTAAAAAGTAATACAAAAAACAATGCTGCCAAAGGCCAATAAAGCTTAGAACTCGTGAGCCGATTCCAGGTAACCCCTATTTTTTCCATAATCCTACACCCCTGCTATCGTCTGCATAATATTTTTTTCTTCCATCTCTTCACCTGAAATCTCTGCTATCTTTACTCTGTCTCGTAAAACTGCCATACGACTAGAGCATCGAACTGACTCATCTAGTTCTGATGAAATAAATACAACGGCCATGCCAGTTTCCGCCAGAGACAGGATTAATTTCTGAATTTCAACTTTAGCACCTACATCAATACCTCGTGTAGGTTCATCAAGTATTAATAGCTTCGGTTCTGTAAGTAGCCATCTCGCCAATATGACTTTTTGCTGGTTACCCCCACTTAAATTTTTAATGATCTGCTCTGGACCTGCTGTCTTAATATTCAATAATTCAATATATTTCTTAGAAATTTCTTCCTGTTTTTTCTTTGTAATATATTTCATCCAACCTAATTTTGCTTGCAACGCCACAATAATGTTCTCTCTTACAGAGAGATTTTCTATAATGCCTTCTGTTTTTCTATTTTCTGAACAATATGCCAAACCATATCGAATAGCATCTGCAGGATTATTGATCTTAACCGTTCTTCCGTCAACTTGGATTTCTCCGCTGTCAGCTTTATCAATCCCGAAAATAGTACGGGCCACCTCAGTTCGTCCTGATCCTAATAATCCTACAAGACCAAGAATTTCTCCCTTATTGACATAAAGGTCAAAAGGATGAATCGATCCTTTATGCCCTAAACCACGAACTCGTAAAAAGGCATTTCGACTCTCCTGGAGAGCATCACCTTTTACGCTCTTGTCGCTACTTTCAAATTCATCAAAAGCTTTTCCAATCATTTTTGCAATCAATTGAACACGAGGTAACTGAGCGGTTTCATAAGAACCTACTAATTCCCCATTACGTAATATGGTAATTCGATCGGAAACAGCATACACTTGCTCAATAAAATGAGTTATAAAAATAATTCCTAGGCCTTCTGCCCTCAATTTACGCATAAGTCCAAAGAGTTTTTCAACCTCCTTCGCATCTAAGCTGGAAGTAGGTTCATCTAATATCAGGACTTTAGCCGATATGTCAAGAGCCCTAGCAATGGCTACCATTTGCTGTATTGCAACAGAATAACGTTCCAAAGGTTGATTCACATCAATATCCAGATCCATCTTCGCCAATAACTCTTGCGATTTATATTTCATTTCCTTCCAATCAATTCTCCCGAAACGTAATGGTTCTCTACCGATAAAAATATTTTCTGCAACGGATAAATTTGAACATAGGTTAACCTCTTGATACACAGTACTAATGCCTAATTGTTGTGCATGATGAGGGGATCTCGGCGCAATGGGATTCCCTCCCAAAAAAACTTCTCCAGCATCGAGAATTTCAACACCAGTGAATACTTTAATCAAAGTGGATTTACCAGCTCCATTCTCTCCCATTAAGCAGTGAATTTCTCCAGGTCTCAACTCAAAATCTACATTGATAAGAGCCTTAACTCCCGGAAAAGCTTTACATATACCCTTCGCTTTTAATAATGAATTTGCCTCATCCATTACTGTTGGTTCACCTCCATATCAAAATACATGCAATGGTAAAAGAAAAATCCACTCCATTAGGGGCTATCTCCAAGAGATAACCCCTAATTGTTTCTATTTTCAATAGAACTCTGGGGTGGACAGGATTACATTATGATTTTAGTATTTACGGTTTGGCAATTCCTTGGCAGCAACTTCTGCAGGGAATACACCTTCTTTAGTAACAATTCGTTTTTCAATTTTTTTGCCTGCTACTAGGTCTTTTGTAGCTGCCATCAATTGATCTCCTAGTAATGGGCTACACTCGATTGTAGCATTCAATTTTCCAGCTATCATGGCCTCGAAAGCCCCTTTTACAGCATCAATGGAAACGATAATAATATCTTTACCTGGTTTTAATCCAGCTTCTTCAATGGCTTGAATCGCGCCAATTGCCATATCATCATTATGAGCATATAAAACATCTATTTTTTGTCCATCAGCCTTAGCTGATTTCAAGAAAGACTCCATAACTTCTTTCCCTTTTGCACGTGTAAAGTCACCAGTTTGTGATTTAATGATTTTATAATTAGCGTTTTGTTTCAAGATTTCTTCAAAACCTGTTTTACGATCGATTGCAGGAGCC
Source organism: Pelosinus sp. (assembly GCA_029239675.1). GTDB lineage: Bacteria > Bacillota > Negativicutes > DSM-13327 > DSM-13327 > Pelosinus. Next base: position 38,352 of record JARBUM010000006.1, read on the forward strand.
GAGCCGACTGTACCTTGTAGTTCTACAATATTTACAGGATCTTTATCCTTTTTCATTGTATCTACAAGCCACTTACCAGCTCTTCTGCCTTCTTCCACAAAATCGGAACCCATAAATGTAACATAGTAATCTTCCGCATTTCCACTGCTCATTTTAATGGATCTATCCGTTAGAATAACAGGTATTTTTGCGGCTTTGGCTTCTTGCAACACAGCATCCCAGCCTGTTTCAACAACCGGTGAAAAAGCAATTACATCCACTTTCTGTTGTATAAATGACCGTAAAGCTTTTATCTGGTTTTCTTGTTTTTGCTGTGCATCTGAGAATTTAAGTTCAATTCCGGCTGCTTGTGCAGAAGCTTTGATGGATTCCGTATTTGCTGTCCGCCATTCACTTTCAGCACCAATTTGCGAAAATCCTAGGACAATTTTTTTGTCTGCAGGCTTAGTCGCCGTTTCCTGCTTGGCACCCCCACAACCTGCTAGTGTAAACATCATAATCCCGACACTCAAGCCAATCGTAAGTTTTTTCCACTTTGACATGAATCTTATCCTCCTCACCCTTTTTAGAAATAGTAGTACTAGTTCTAGTATAGAATGAGGATCCCGTTTTAGTATTTAGAATAATCAGTAATTTCTTATACTTTTCCGAACTGTTTTTTAAGTCTTAGTATCTACGATTCAAGTAATCTTGCCGCGCCGTTTCCGCAGGAAATACGCCTTCTGAAGTAATAATCCTCATTGGCAATTGCCGACCTGACAGCAAACCTTTTACAGCCTGCATTAGTTGAGGACCAAGAAGTGGATTACATTCAACGGTACAGTTCAGCTTACCTGCCATCATTCCTTTAAAGGCTGCTGCTGTAGCATCAACAGAAACAATCAAGATATCCTTCCCTGGCTTAAGTCCATATTCCTCGATAGCCTTAATTGCGCCAAGGGCCATATCATCATTATGGGCATAAACTACATGAATCTGATTGCCATAGATTGCTAAAGCAGATTTCATTATCTCCTGCCCACCAGCTTCGGTAAAATCTCCAGAGGCAGAATAAATCACTTGAAATTCAGGATAGTTTACAATAATTTCAGCAAAACCTTTTTTTCGATCGCTGGCTGGTGCCGAGCCAACTGTTCCTTCCAGTTGGACAATATTGACTGATGGCATAGTCATTCCATTCCCAACAAGCCAACGAGCGGCTCTTCGCCCCTCTTCTAAAAAGTCGCTGCCAATAAAGGTAGCATACAAGGAATTATCATCAGGTTTAATCGCACGATCTGATAAAAGAACAGGTATCCCCGCCATTTTAGCCTCTTCTAGCACTTCATCCCAACCCGACTCTACTACAGGAGAAAAAGCAATCACATCAACACCTTGAGCAATGAAAGATCGGATGGCTTTAATTTGCATTTCCTGCTTTTGGTCAGCTTCCAAAAAGATAAGCTCAATGCCTGCATCTATTGCAGCGCTCTTAATTGATTGGGAATTGGCCTTACGCCAATCACTCTCCGCGCCAAGCTGAGAGAACCCTAGCACTACTTTCTTTTTACTATTATCTTTCTTAAGTTCATTCGCAGCCTTTGTATACTCCATTACATTGTAAAGAGTGATTTTATTGCTCCGTGAAATAATCTTCTTCGGTATCCCTTTCTCATGCTTTAAAATATCCAGTGCATACTGAATGGCCTCTCGTCCACCTGTAAGACAAGTAAAGGTTCCTTGTAAAATACCTTTCTCGACTAATTGCAATCCGCCATTAGTACCTGCAAAACCGTCAACACCGACAAACTTTATCCCATTGATTCCGTTCTTTTTAGCAGCCTTATATGCTCCTAATGCCATATAGTCGCTATGAGCAAAAACAACATCAATCTTTTGATACTGCTGCAGCAGCTTTTCCATTTCATCTTCAGCCTTATCTCTTTGCCAATCGGCAACTACAGTATCAACAATTCTAATATTATCATACTGTCCAATGACTTCTCGAAAGCCAGCACTTCTTTCTCTAAGAGAAGGCAATCCCGCTGGCCCTTGAATCTCCACGACATTTCCTCCTGCATTTCCTAAAAGCTCAGCGATATATTGCCCTGCCTCCTTACCAATGGACTTATTATCTGGTCCAATATATAAAGTATAGGCATATCCTTCCACGGCTCGGTCTAGTACAATAACAGGAATTTTTTTATAAGCCTTAGCAACAATTGGCGTCAGCTCCGCAGAATCATTCGGCGAAATAATTAATAAATCAATTCCTTGTTCTAACAATTCCCCTACATCTCTGATCTGTTTTTCACTATTTTGAACAGCATCGGTAAAAACAATCCGAATATCCGTATGTTTCAATGCCTCTTCTTTGATTTCCTCATTCATGATAACCCTCCAAGGCTCAAGTAAATTGGCCTGGGATACACCAATTACAAATTTCACCTGATCGGAATTCGATACTTGACTGGATTGAGGATTGCATCCTGTGAGCATTATCATCATAATAAGAAGAAATATCATACTTCGCTTGGCCTTTAACATCACGATCACCGCCAGTTGCCTTTTTTGCGATACTCCGCCGGAGATAATCCCACTACTTTTTTAAAGGTTGTACTAAAATAATGCTGATTACTATATCCTACTCGCTCAGCTACCTCATAAAGTTTTATCGTAGGATCACTCATGATTTGGATGGCTTTTTCTACTCTTACCTGTGTTAGATACTCAATAAAAGATACGCCAATTTCATTTTTCAACAATCTACTCAGATAAGTAGGACTAATTTTAATAATTTCTGCTAAATCCTGAAGGGAGAAGTCCTCTTTATAATAGTAAGTTTCTATGTGCTTTTGAGAGAGAAGTACTACGGGGGTATAACTCACTTTTCGATTTAATTCTGTAATTAACTCACGGTAGGCTAAAGAAACGCCTGTTACCAAGTCAGTTAAAGGACGCTGAGCAATAATCACAACTTGTTCCAAATGCTCCTCGATTACCTGCTGCAGGGAAATGCTAAGTTCATGCCACTCATTCAGACTATTAATTGGCGTTATAGCAACCAAATTATCAGCGTTATCATGAAAAATAATATAAGGATGCCACTGTTTCAATAATTCTATGCAAATATTTTCTATGGAAAACACCAGTAAATCTCGTTCCCAGTCCTTCAATAGTTGTCCTCTAGTGTACTGCCCAGCCACTTTTAGCACAATCATCCCTGAGACTGGTGACAAATCTAATTTTAGAAAAGGTAGTTGAGTCGTAATGTATTCCTCATTTAACTGACCATTTATCCAATCCTTGCAAAAAGCTTCTCGTAAGATAGGCAAATGTTTTTTAGTTTCCTGATTAGCCCAATTTAGATAATCATTTTGTAAACGGGAGTTGACTAATTGCTGCTCCGCTCTTTTTAACACGACCTCCAATTGATTCTCAAGAACCGGCTTCAATAAATAATCAAAGACTTGCAATTTGATTGCTTGATGAGCATAGGAAAACTCATCATGCCCAGTAATGACAATGATGATGCAATCTTTTAACACACCATTCAGTTGTTCAATAAACTGTAACCCATTTAAAAAAGGCATACAAATATCCACTAATAGAATATCCGGAAGTGTTTCTTTGGCTACTTCTAAAGCCATTTCACCATCTTCAGCCTCACCTACTACTTCCATATCAAGTTTAGCTCTCTCAATTAGACTTTTGAGACCACGGCGAATTTTAGGCTCATCATCGACAATTAATACCTTCAACATCTAACCACTCCCTAGTCAAAGTATTGGATGCCATACTTCTACCTTAGTACCTTCTTGATAAACACTGGTATAGATTAATCCGTATTCTGAGCCAAAAGACAATTTAATTCGTTCATTTACATTAAAAATGCCAAAACCTGTCTTTGCTGTTTCACCATGATTGTTTTCTAGTGATTGCCTTATGTCTTTTAATTTCTCCGACGTGATCCCTATGCCGTTATCGGCTACACAAAAATACAACTTGCCCTTGTCAACTCGAGCGGTAATTGTGATATTACCTCCCCCTCGTCTAGCATTAATGCCATGATAAATAGCGTTTTCAACAAGAGGTTGTAGTATGAGTTTTAAGACGCTATAGTTCAATATATCTTCATCATATTTGATTTCATACATCAGTTTATCTTCATAGCGAGCTTTCTGAATGGTTAAATAACTACGTACATGTTCCAATTCTTCATGAACACTAATCATTTCTTTCCCTTTACTTAATCCAATACGGAACAAATTAGCGAGTGCGCCTACAATATGAACAACATCCTGAGCACCATGTTCCCCCGCCATCCATTGAATTGTATAAAGTGTATTATAAAGAAAGTGTGGTTTTATTTGGGCCTGCAAGGTTTTTAATTCTGCCTCTCGTTTACGTTTTTGTTCCGTATACACCATATCGATCAAATTACTAATCTCTTTGATCATATTATTAAAACTATTGCCAAGCTGACCAATTTCATCATTATATTTACTGTTAAACCTTACACTTAAATCTCCTTCCTCAGCTCTTTTCATTAGGCTCCGCAACTTACTCAGAGGCTTGGCAATGGATGCGGTAAAAAAGAAGGCGGCAACAATTGCTAATATTAACGTCACAAGACCAATCAGTATGGAATAATGACGCAGAATCGTTACCTCTTTCAATGTTTCATTAAGAGAAAATACACCAATCGTCTTCCAATTGCTATAGGCTGAGTCTTTATAAATAATCTGAAAATCACTACCCTGGATTGTTTTCACAATGCTATTGGCAGAATCCGTAAGCCACTCATTTTTCACTCGATACACAATAGGATTGACTGGGGCATATACAATCCCCCCATTTGCATCCATAATATAAAGAAATCCATTTTTACCCAACGTAATAGCTTCAATTACTTGTTTGATTTTATCTAATTTCAGATCAATAAGAATCACGCCTAGACGTTGTCCTGTCAAAGGATCAATAACCGCCTTTGCAATGGAAACAACTTCATCTGCACTATAGTTAAGTGTTGTAGTTATATTACGACCAATGGGTTTACTAAAGAGTTGCATTGCCTTTGGCGCTGCAACTGCTCTTTTATACCAAGGCTCATCAGTAAGTGGATCACGTGAAATGCGGTGCATTTCATTACTAATATAAATATTGTTATCATTTACAATGAGTATCCCAGCAATCTCTGGATGTACATTGGTATAAGTTTTTAGAATTCGCCTGATCTCATTAGTTAGATTTCCCCTGTTTTCTCCCTCTTTCTTACCTTGCAAGAAAGCAATGACTTGAGGATCATCTGAAAGATAAGAAATTATATTTTCCATATCATGGATGTAAAACTCAACGTTGCGGGTTACCTGTTCAATCATTTGTCCAGTATGTTCATTCGCTTGTTTTTCAATGGATTTACTATAGATTACGTTACCTAATACTCCTAAGGTAACAATGGGCAATAAAATCAATGTGAAAAAATATAATAATAATTTTGAGCGAATGTTTTCTCCCTTAAAAAATCTATTTAAAGCCCTCAACATTGCACCATCCTAGCCCTTTCTGGAATACTAAGAAAACCAGCCAAAACTCTTTCGATATAAGAATTCACGGCTGGCTTTCTCTTCTATTGAGACAAATTACTTCCTTCTGCTAGTTTCAATATAGCAAGCACATCTTCCTTTCCAATTTTTACAAATTTACTAACTTTTTTTCTTTACTTCAACAAATGATAATATAGATCATTCCACCGAAGTTCTTTCTTGAAATCACAAATCCTAGTATCCTTATCAATCAACATATATTCAACCCCAGCCATTTCACTGAAGTCTTCCAAATGCTCTTTTGTCACGGCTTGACTGAATCCAGTATGATGAGCTCCACCCGCCAAAATCCATGCGTGCGCACCTATCTTAAGATCCGGCTGCGGCACCCAAAGGGCTCTTGCCACAGGAAGGTTGGGCAACTCGTATTCTGTTGAAACCACATCTACTTCATTCACCAACAAACGGAAGCGATTACCCAAATCTAGAATCGTGGCATTTAAACCTCTACCTGCTGCTACATCGAAGACCAGACGAGCAGGATCATCCTTGCCGCCGATGGAGAGAGGATGAATTTCCAAGGATGGTTTCTTTTCGGCGATGGTGGGACATACTTCTAGCATATGGGAACCAAGTACTTTCATCTTTCCCTCTTCAAGATGGTAAGTATAGTCTTCCATGAAAGAGGTTCCACCTTTAAGGCCATAAGACATCACTTTCATTGCTCTTACTAACGCAGCAGTCTTCCAGTCTCCTTCCGCACCAAAGCCATAGCCCGCCGCCATTAAGCGCTGTGATGCCAATCCTGGTAGTTGTGATAAACCATACAAGTTTTCAAAATTCGTGGTGAACCCTTTAAAATGACCAGCTTCCAAAAAGCTTTTCATACCTAATTCAAGTTTGGCTGCTTCTTCCAATGAAGCTCTTTGTGCTCCATCTCGAGATAGTCCCTTTTGCACTAAATAGGTTTCTTCATATTCGGTAATTAGCTCTTTTATCTGAGAAGCAGAAATACTATTCACATATTTTACAAGGTCACCTAAAGCATAGCCGTTCACAGAGTATCCAAATTTCATTTGGGCCTCAACCTTGTCGCCCTCGGTTACAGCTACTTCTCTCATATTGTCACCAAACCGAGCAAACTTAGCTCCCTGCCAGTCATTCCAGGCCAGAGCTGCTCTGCACCAAGCAGCTAACCTGTCAATTACATCTTCCTCTTGCCAGAATCCAACAATCACCTTGCGAGCCTTCTTCATTCTGGAGCAGATAAAGCCAAATTCTCGATCCCCATGAGCAGATTGGTTGGTATTCATAAAGTCCATATCGATTTGGCTCCAAGGAATCTCACAATTGTACTGGGTGTGAAGGTGGGCCAGTGGTTTGTTTAAAATAGTGAGACCACCAATCCACATTTTTGCTGGCGAAAATGTATGCATCCAAGCAATCAGACCAATACAATTTTTAGCATTGTTAGCTTCAAGGCAAATGTCATAAATGGCATCAGGATTTGTTAAAATAGGCTTAAAAATAATTTTTACAGGGATTTTATCATTTTCTCCTAATGCCTGAGCGATAATTCGAGAGTGTTCAGCCACTTCACGCAGCGTTTCTTCTCCGTAAAGGTGCTGGCTGCCAGTAATAAACCAGACTTCTTTTTCCTGTAGATTACGAAACATTATGCTCCACCTTCTTTTTCTAAATTAGCCCTTTAAAGGTCCTTTTATTTCAACCCTCTAGCTTTTTAGCTACATCTAAGTTTTCTTTTGCCCATAATAGGCATCTTTGCCATGTTTCCTTAAAAAATGTTTATCCAACAGCATCTGATCCATCGCCTTGGCATGGGGGTTCAAAGAACAAGTATTGAGAGCCATTTTTGCTACTTCTTCTAGTACTACCCCATGATAAACGGCCTCATTGGCATCCTTTCCCCAAGAAAAAGGACCATGATTGGCTACTAATACTCCAGGAACATGAAGAGGATTTATATTCTGAAAGCATTCGACAATCACCTTGCCTGTTTCTTCTTCATATTTTCCTTGGAGTTCTTCTGGGCTTAGGTTTCGGGTGCAAGGGACATTCCCATAAAAATAATCTGCATGTGTCGTGCCAAGGGCTGGGATGGCTTTCCCATCCTGAGCCCAAGCTGTAGCATAGGTGGAATGGGTATGGACAATACCACCTATCTCAAGGAAATTACGATATAACACTAAATGAGTCGCTGTATCAGAAGAAGGCTTTAATATCCCACCCACCTGTTTTCCTTCAAGATCCAGCACTACCATATCTTCGGGCTGCAACTTGTCATATTCAACGCCGCTGGGTTTAATCACAATCAAGCCTAGTTCTCTGTCTATGCCACTGGCATTACCCCAGGTAAATACTATTAATCCATATTTTTGTAAAGCCATATTTGCTTGCCATACACTTTTCTTGAGCTGATCTAACCTTTCCATATGAACCTCCTTTTAGCCTACATCAAGGGTTCAGCGTATTTTAAACTCCTATGCATTATAATTTCTTGTATTTCGTTTTATTTCTTTAAGTCGCTTCATAACATCATTAGCACCACGACCAAAATAGTCATGGAGGATTTTATATTCTGCATACAACTTTTCATACCGAGCAACATTCTCTGGAATAGGCCTGTAGGTCTGTTTTATACTAGTCATCTTAGCCGCTGCATCTAAGATCGTGTCATAGCCGCCACCTTTCTCGCCAGCAGCAACAGCGCCAAACATGGCAGCCCCTAATGCGGGTGTCTGCAGGGACCTAGCAATATGAATCTCCCTGCCAGTGACATCTGCATAAATCTGCATTAACATATTATTTTTCTGGGACAAGCCACCGCATGCATACAGTTCATCAATTCTTACCCCAGCATTGGTGAATGTTTCGACAATCATATTCGTGCCGAATGCAGTAGCTTCAATTAGTGCCCGATAGATCTCTTCTGGCTTTGTCAGAAGGGTAGCCCCCAAGAGCACACCAGTCAAATGGGTATCTACAAGTACTGAGCGATTGCCATTCCACCAATCAAGAGCCAATAGGCCGCTTTCCCCTGGCAGTAGTTTGGCCGCCTTCTCTTCGAGACATTTATGAATATTTATGCCTCTTGCTTTTGCTTCTTCTACATAGTTGCTAGGAACACAACTTTCCTCAAACCATTCAAAAATATCACCTACAGCAGACTGGCCAGCCTCATATCCAAAATAACCAGCAATAATACCATCCTCTACTACACCACACATACCATCCACTGTTTTTTCTTCTTCACCCAGTAGTAAATGACAAATGGATGTTCCCATACTCATGACCATTTTCCCTGCAGTTACAACACCTGTAGCAGGAACTGCAGCATGAGCATCCACATTACCTACGGCTATGGCCGTACCTATTTTTAAACCCATCTGTTTGGCCATCACAGGTGTTAACTCACCAGCTTTACTACCGATAGGTACAATTGGACTATTTAATTTTTCTTCCACCAAATTTTCTAATCGCGGGTCTAAGGCTTGGAAAAATTCTTTGCTCGGATATCCATCTTGTTTGTGCCAGATTGCTTTATACCCAGCGGTACAACTATTGCGTATATCTCTTCCGGTCATCTGCATGGTTACCCAGTCAGTAGCCTCCATAAAGCTATCTGCAGCCTCATAAATCTCTGGAGCCTCATTTAAAATTTGCCATATTTTCGGGATTAACCACTCGGAGGATATCTTGCCACCATAACGAGCTAAGAAAGCTTCATTACGCGACGCTGCAATCTTATTTAGACAATTTGCTTCATCTTGAGCGGCGTGATGTTTCCACAATTTCACCCAAGCGTGGGGATTATGAATGTACTCTGGTATCTGACATAAAGCCCTGCCATCTTTAGCCACAGGCAACATGGTACAAGCCGTAAAGTCTATGCCCAATCCGATTACATCCTCTGGGTCTACCTGAGAAGCCTTTAAAATTTCTGGTACTCCTTGACGCAAAACATCCAAATAATTCTCAGGATTTTGCAGTGCCCAATCAAACTCCAATTTGCTATTAGTACCTGGTAGTTGTTCATCGATCACACCATCAGCATAAGAAACCACTGCAGAGGCAACTTCTTTACCTGTTGCCACCTCAACTAACAATGCTCGCCCAGATTGAGTACCATAATCAATACCAATACTATATTTTTTCCTTTCCACATTGCGTCCCCCTTTTTTTAATCTTTATATAAAGAAGACTTAATTCAGGTAGAGTTTTAACTCTTACTGAATCTTAGTCGCACTTGTCCAGAGACTTAGGCTGTTAACGAGATAGAAGACGGGAGTTTTAGAGCAATTTGGTCATCGGATAAATGAGCAATAATTCTTACTAAGATTTATGCTGAAAGCAGTGCTATCATCCTTAAATAGTTAATTAATAAATTAATTAACTATTTAATTTATTAAACATATTCGTCATTGCCCTCCTACATCCTTTTTTTAGCAGTAAAATAATCGGAAAATTCTTTTTCTTACAAAATTAAATGCTCCCTGTATAGATATTTGAGGTTCTAATAACCCTTAATATCTATACAGGGAGCATTCCTTACTATTTATAGCTTATGTTATCGTAGGAAAATCCCTTCCATGACTAAATCAACAATTCCCTTTAAAGCAGCTGTTCTGCCTTCAATAGAGAACTCAATACGAGTGGAAGAATAACTGCTGCCTAAAGCTCTTTCCTTAATAACTTTCACCATTGTCTCTTCAATAAAATTTCGGCCTTTCACAATACCTCCGCCAATGAGTACTAACTGCGGATTAAAAATATTAATAATATTGGCTGCCCCCATCCCCAGATAATGAGCAATATGGTCAAGTATCTTCAAGGCAAGTGGATCACCAACCTCAGCCGCAGAATAAATATGTTCTGGCCTAATTGCGTTTGTATCTCCTTTTACCACCTCTGCTACTAAAGAACTTTCCCCTTCTAAAATTGACTTAACCACCAAATTTACTAAAGCCGACTCTGATGCCATGGCTTCCAGGCAACCATGATTGCCACAGCTACATAATGGCCCCTGAGCATCCACAACAGTATGACCAATTTCTCCAGCACTATCCCCTAATCCTCGATATAGCTCACCATTTAAAATAATGCCAGAACCAATTCCACCCCCGACTCCTAGGAATACCGCATTTTTAATATCGCGGTATGGACCATAATGATAGGCTCCCAGCGCCATAGCCCGCATATCATTTTCGACAAAAACTGGCAACTGAAACCGTTCTTCTAAAATATACTTTAGTGGTACATTACGCCAACCAGTACTAGGAGAAAACAAGGAAAGTCCTTCTCTTGACAGAACAGGTCCTCGCACAATAATACCAATGGCTAAGGCTAGTTGACCATTCTCAGATGAGTGGCACTTTGCTATGATATTCTCCAATAGCAATAAGATTTCATCTTTATCCAAGTGTCTAATATCATGACATGTTTGTTCCTTAATTTCTAAGGCTCCATTGATCAAATAACCAATCATTTCTTTCGATCGGATATCCACAATAATCATGTTGGCTATTTCGGAATTTGCCTTAAGAAGCACGGGACGTCTTCCGCCGCTATACTCCCCAACCATATATTCATGAATGAGCCCAAATTCAATTAACTTGCCAGATATATTCGTTACAGTGGGAGCAGTCAAACCTGATAATTTTGCAATATCCACACGGGATATAGGCCCACGCCTCCGGATGGTATTAAAAACCAGAGACTCATTTACGCCTCCCATAGCCTTAAAATTAATCGTATTCACACCTTCCATAACACACCTACACTCTTCGCTTTCATCATTTTTTACAACGAAAATCCTATGAATTTTATTATATATTCTTTCCATATAGACTGAAAATTCATATAAACTATTCTATAATACTAAATTAAATTTTAAATTTAATCAATATGAACTTTTCATTTGTGTTCTTCTTTATGTTTAGATCTTATGACTGCTTAGATTTTGTATAAATGTCAAAAGCTACAGCTAACAACAGCACCAAACCTTTGATGGTTTGCTGCATGTCAATAGTAACACCAATTAATGACATACCATTATTCATAACTCCCATGACCAGTCCGCCAATAATCGCTCCCATAACAACACCAATTCCGCCAGCGGTAGAGGCCCCGCCAATAAAGCATGCCGCAATTGCATCTAATTCAAAACCCATACCGGCCTTAGGGGTTGCCACATTAAGCCGTGCTGCAAAAACAAGCCCAGAAAGGGCAGCTAATACTCCCATATTAACAAAAACCCAGAATACAATGCGCTGTGTTTTTACACCAGATAACTTTGCCGCTTTTTCATTACCGCCAAGCGCATAAATATGACGCCCCACAACTGTTTTCGTAGTGATAAAGGTATAGAAAACAATTAGCACAAACAGCAATATTAATACATTGGGAATTCCTTTATATAAAGCGAGTAAATACATGAACCAATTTATCGCAAGGCAAACAATGACTAACTTTATAATTAAAAATTGCAATGGAATTACATCGAAATCATACTCTTGTTTTGCTTTTCTATGACTTAATTCGAAATAGATGTAGATCAATGATAAAACAATTCCAACTACGAGAGTTGTAATATGGATTCCTGTTCCAGCAAAGAAATCAGGCATGAAACCATTGCTAATTTTCTGAAAGCTTTCTGGATAAGGTCCCTTGGATTGTCCCTCTAAGATAGTCATTGTCAAACCTCTAAAAGTCAGCATGCCTGCTAATGTAACAATAAATGATGGAATTTTAAAATATGAGATCCAATAACCCTGCCATGCGCCAGCAAGAGCACCTAAAAGCAAAGAGATCACAATTCCAGACATAACGCCAATATGATTATCTACCATGAGGATTGCAGACATAGCACCAATAAACGCAGCCATAGAACCCACTGATAAATCAATATGAAAGGCTACAATAACTAATAACATACCAATTGCAAGTACGAGTATGTAGCTATTTTGTTGGATTAGGTTCGTTACATTCAATGGCATCAACAAGACACCTTTGCTGACAATTTGGAAAAACAGCATTATGGATACTAATGCAATAACCATGCCATATTCCCTAATGTTACTCTTAAACATATGCTTCAATGTTTCCATGACTATCCCTCCTCTATTTACTCATTACATATTTCATGATTCTTTCTTGTGATGCTTCACTCTGGGCCAGTTCTCCAGTAATTCTCCCTTCACTCATCACATAAACTCGATCACACATTCCTAATATTTCAGGAAGTTCTGAAGAAATTAGAAGGATTCCCTTCCCTTCCTTTGCTAAATTATTAATAATCGAATAGATTTCAAATTTTGCACCTACGTCAATGCCTCTTGTAGGTTCATCTAGAATTAACACATCTGGCTCTGTAAAGATCCATTTACTCAATACTACCTTTTGTTGATTTCCCCCACTGAGATTCATTGTTTTCTGCAAAATGCTTGAGCATTTAATATTCATTTGGTGGCGACTTTTTTCCGCTACAAGAATCTCTTTATTTTCATCAACTATAAAATTTCTGGATATTTTATTTAAATTAGCCAATGTGGCGTTTCGTTTAATGTCCTCATTTAAAATGAGGCCATATTGTTTTCGATCTTCCGTTACATATGCAATTCCTTGGGCGATAGCTTGGCTTACATTATTCACATGTATCTCGATACCGTTTTTATACATGTATCCGCTTATTTTTTGTCCATAGGATTTGCCAAAGATACTCATTGCCAATTCCGTTCTCCCTGCCCCCATAAGACCTGCAATTCCAACCACCTCACCTTGCTTAACAGTAAGCCTAGCATTATGAATGATTTTTCGGTCACCGTGCAAAGGATGGTATACACTCCAGTCTTTCACCTCAAAGATAATCTCACCAATGGCCACCTCTCGCTTGGGATAGCGATCCGTTAATTCTCTACCTACCATGCCCTTAATAATCCTATCTTCTGTAATATTATCTTCTCTAACATTTAAAGTCTCGATTGTCGATCCATCACGCAAAACGGTAATTGTATCTGCAATTCTTGAAACTTCACTTAATTTATGAGAAATAAGAATTGAAGAGATTCCTTGCTTTTTAAAAGCCAGCAACAACTTTAATAAATTATCACTGTCATCTTCGTTTAACGCTGCTGTGGGTTCATCTAAGATTAACAATTGAACTTTTTTGGATAGAGCTTTGGCAATCTCAACTAATTGTTGCTTACCAACCCCTATATTGGTAATCAAAGTGGTTGGCAATTCATGTAGTCCGACTTTCACAAGCAGTTCTTTTGTATGGGCCGTAGTCGCATGCCAGTCAATAAGACCGTTTTTCCCTTGTTCATTCCCAAGAAAAATATTTTCTGCAATGGATAAATAGGGAATTAGGGCTAATTCTTGATGAATAATGACGATGCCTAATTTTTCACTTTCTTTAATATCCTTAAATTCACAGAGCTTTCCATTATAACGAATTTCCCCCGTATAGGTTCCATGAGGGTATACGCCACTTAAGACCTTCATTAAGGTTGATTTCCCTGCACCATTCTCTCCCACCAATGCATGAATTTCCCCCTTTTTTACCTGTAGATTCACATTGTTAAGAGCTTTAACACCTGGAAAACTCTTAGTGATATGCATCATGTCTAAAATAACATCTTCCATATAGCTTCAACTCCTTGCCATGTGTAGCCTATTTTTAGAGAACTGATACAAAAATTTAGTGATGACCTTTCAGCCATCACTAAATTTTCTACCTTACCCTTTTGCTAAGAAAAACGACTATTTTAGCTTATCTTCCGTATAATATCCACTCTCAACCAATACTTTTATATAGTTTGATTTATCAACGGAAACAGGTACTAATAGATAAGAAGGCACTACCTTTACACCATTATTGTAGGTTTTGTCATCATTGGTTTCTGCTTTCTTGCCATTTAAGAGTGCATCTACCATATCAACAGTTACTTTAGCAAGATCTCTGGTATCTTTAAATACAGTCTGGGATTGTTCGCCTTTAATAATTGATTTAATCGAAGGTATTTCTGCGTCCTGTCCAGTAACGATAGGCATAGGTTGAGCCGATGTTCCGTATCCAACAGCTTTTAAAGAGGAAAGAACACCTATACTAATACCGTCATATGGAGATAAAACTGCATCTACTTTAGCAGCAGTGTAATTTTTACTTAATAAATTATCCATCCTAGCTTGAGCTGTAGCGCCATCCCACCTTAATGTAGCACATACGCCCATATCCATTTGTCCACTTTTTACAACCAATTTTTTCGTATCAATATAGGGTTTTAAAATTGACATTGCACCATCAAAGAACATAAATGCATTGTTATCGTCAGGTGATCCGCCAAATAGCTCAATGTTAAAAGGCCCTTTGCCATCTTTTAGTCCTAAGTTTTTCTCAATATAAGTAGCTTGCAGAACCCCTACTTTAAAATTATCAAAAGTGGCGTAATAATCTACATTTGGAGTCT
This sequence comes from Pelosinus sp., assembly GCA_029239675.1. Classification (GTDB taxonomy): domain Bacteria; phylum Bacillota; class Negativicutes; order DSM-13327; family DSM-13327; genus Pelosinus. The sequence goes on from JARBUM010000006.1 coordinate 53,365, forward strand.
TCTTAATTAAACGGTCATATGCTATAACCGGGATATTTTTTTCTTTCGCTTTTCGCAGTACGTCCGTCAAAGATTCACCGTCAATGGATGCAACCACTAAAATATTTGCACCTTTGGTTATCATATTCTCAATTTGCGCGACTTGATTTTCTATATTGTCTTCACCATACTGTAAATCAGTTTCGTACCCTTTGGCTTGCAGTTGTTTAACAATATTATCACCATCCGCTATCCATCTGGCAGATGACTTGGTAGGCATTGCAATACCTACTTTTTTCTTGGAGCTAGGGTTTGAGGCAGGGCTTGAGCCACATGCCGTCAATGACAACATCATAACGAGCATAAGGAGTAGGGCTAACAATTTTTTCATGGAAAATTCCTCCTATTTTTATAGTATCAACCATAACCCACCTATTTTTACTCTGCCTCCATCACCTGCTTTCAGATTTATACATTAAGAAATACTTTTCAATGTGTAACCAATTATAATATTTTGAATATTTTTACATTTAAGTATAATTATAGCAAAGTATTTCCTTATTTTCAATAATTAATTAAATATTAAATTAATTATTGTCGTTTTATTATTTCTTCTGTCAATAAGCCATTTCTCTAATTATTACTAGCTATGTTCTAAATGGGTAGAGAGAACATGCTCATTTATAGCTTTATTACATAATGATTTTGCTATGTTACTCCCTAAATTACTAATGTCTGCATATTATGTATTAAGATTTAGATAAAGAAGGGAGACCATTATGATTAAAAAAACCGATTGGAAAGACTCTATCGAATGTGAAAATGACTATGACGATTTGGAACCTTCTCAAGAGTGTTTCAATCAGGCACAAATAGATTTAAGAGATTATATGCGCCTGCTTTGGACACAACATGTATATTGGACGAGAATGACCATCATAAGCATAGCAAATGATTTACCAGATGAAGGACCTACTACCAAGAGACTTCTCCGAAATGCTATGGATTTTGAGATGCTTTTTAATCAATTTTATGGTCATAAAATAGCTCATGAATTTGGTTGTTTGCTAACAGACCATCTAGTTATCGCGGCTGAGCTTGTAAAAGCTGCTAAAGCTGGTCAAAACAAAGTAGCAGCAAGAGCTGAGAAGCGGTGGTATGCGAATGCTGATGACATTATATCTTTTCTAGCTCACATCAATCCCTATTGGTCTGAGAAATGCATGAGGGAAATGTGGTATACACATTTGTCATTAACCAAGTCAGAAGCGGTTGCAATCCTTACAAAAGATTATGCTAAAGGAATCGAACTATTTGACCAGATTGAAGAACAAGCTTTAAACATGGCAGATGACTTATCCAATGGCATAATCACACAGTTTCCAGAAAGATTTTCATAACGCTTTAACAAGAAAAAACCACTATTTATCTACAAAAAGACAAATAGTGGTTTTAGTATTAACATTTGGGTTTTAACGGTTGCTATCTATATTTGTAACTCCTTGGATTTTACACTTAAGTTCTTCATATGCTCTGCAACTTACTGGTACCTCTACGCCACATGTAGCTGCAAGACGACAGATTTCGCCACTAAAAAGTTCAGCCTCACTGTTGGCCCCTGCTTGAATGTCACGTTTGAGGGAACTTGTGCCTTCATCTTTCATGACCCACATAATTTTCATACTACGTTCCACAATATCTTCTGGTTGAGAAATCCCGAGGGCTTTTGCCACCTTTGCCGCCTCCTGTGACAATGCCTGCAGCATTTCAACCTTCTTGGGATCAGCACGCAATTCACCAGCATTAATACCATACAACGCTGTCACAACAGAAAATGCACAATTAAAATTATATTTCGCCCAAATATCCGCCTCAACATCATTACTGACTATACATTCTATACCAGATTTTCGTATAATTGCCGCTAATTGTTCGATCTTCGCCAAGCTTACGGTATCTAAATTCTTTCCGCCAATGACAATCTTATTATATTTATCTCTTTGGGAAATAACCCCAGGTTCAATGGCTTCTGAAGTTATGTACATGCAACCATCCAGTACAATACCTTTTCCCAATAGCCCTTTCAATTTAGTACTTATGCCGACGCCATTTAATAATGGTATAACTAACGTATTTTTTCCAACAATAGGCTTAATAGATTGGTATGCAGACTCAATGGAATACCCTTTTACACATACAAATACTGCATCAACAATGCCAATCTTCTCTACATCTTGCGTAATCATACTTGGCTGTGCTATAAAGGAACCATGTAGTTCACTATGCACCTGTAGACCTTTGGTACGAATCATCTCTAACGTTGTACCCCGGGCAATATAAGTTACGTCGTGTCTCGCTTTGGCAAGAAGCCCACCTATATATCCACCAACTCCGCCCATTCCAATCACTGCTAATTTCACTTTTAAGCACCTCTTTTACAAAAATTACTGCGATTCTTATAAACATAGCTATATAAGAAAAATGCTACACGTCCTATAACAAAATAAAGATATTTGAAACGCGAAGGCATAAAGACTAGGTCGTAAACCTATTATCCCCGACCTTGTTAATCTTCGTGTCTTCGTATTTCAGTTTATTTAACCATAATACTTATAGATTCTGATACTACTAGAAAAGCGCCCGAAGGCTCCCATGATTTTTTTATTTGTCACGAAAATGTAGTATGGAGTATCTTGAAGTACTTTTCCTTTCGGATTTATCAACAGAGCCTACTACTACTAAGCCACATTTAGAACATCGGGTAAAATATCTTTTATCCACCACTCCAACAGGCGTAATATCCACCGTTTCAAAGGTAGTACTACCACAACGGCACTCACTTTTACCCAAATTAACCACCTTCTTTATTCCTTTTTACTATAATATCATAATCTTACTCTTTGATGTAACTCTTACCTCTCTCCTGAAATCACCGAATTGATCCATCATCCTAACTCTTATTCATTTTTTATATTTTTATCTAAAAATACCATTTTGTGCTAGTTATCAACATTTTTCATCTATATTTAGTATATAAAAGAAGTATCAGCATTATGCCGATACTTCTTTTATAGTCTTATTCCTAATAAACGTGTTTCGCTTTCAATATACTCGATTCTCACCTATATAATTCATCCTTATCCTACTGTTGCTCTTTGATGTGAGAAATATAGGCACGATCGGCATATATCTGTGAATGGCTAGAGAATTCTTCAAAATTCAAAATGAAGAGTTCAGGGGTTTTCAGCAGATCAAGTTCGAGAATTTTATTAATGTCGTTCTCATCTTGGCTGGATGTAATGCGGATTATCGGCGTAGTTTTGTTTCTGACGTCAACGCCAAGAATCACGCCCCTTTGCTGGTTATTAAGTCGCACGGTTTTTCCAATGGGATAGATGACAACATTTTGGTTAAACTTGTCTACAATAACTGGATTAAAATACTCTCCTGCAGCTTTGTTTAAAATCGCAGCTGCATAATATACAGGTGTAGGCAGTCGATGGGGCATTCCCACGATCAAACGTTCATAGACATCCGCAACACTGATAATTTGGGCATATTCGGAGATAGCATTTCCCTTAAGACCCATAGGGTAACCGCTACCGTTCCAGCGTTCGTGATGTTGAAAACAGGCGTTCAGAACATTGACTGATAATGTATAATTTTCTCGTAATATCTCCAAAGAGTAAAATGGATGCCGCCTGTACTCTTCCTTATCATTTCTCGTTAAATATTCAGGAAATTGTTGTGCTACGTTTTCTGAAAATTTAATTTTGCCAACGTCATGAAGTATGGCTGCCAAACCCAGTTCATCTAACTGCTTGGCATCATATCCCATAGCAATACCAGTCATAATCGACAATATGCAAGTATTGACGGCATGAGAAAACATATACCCTTTTTTACGGCGTATGTCCAGAAGATTCATCATATTTTCTGGCTTCTGTCCAAGTTGATTTATCCATTCACTGACAAGCCCTTTTACTTTATCAAGATTTACCCCTTTACCGACACTAAAGTTCTGAATTACCTCTCGTGCAGCACCAATAGCCTCTTCCCTATATTGGGGACCATAAAAATCTTCTTCCACATCGAGTCTGTCTTGAGTTTGTGGATCTCCAACAAATAGAGATGTAAAACCTTTATTGCGAAGATACTCAATGTATCTTTCCTTCATTACTATGCCTTCATGAAGTAAAATCGTACCATCAGCCGTAATGAGTGGCTTTGATAAGTACATCCCTGGCTGTATTTCATCTAACGTTACGCTGTGTATAGGAATCCCCCCTCAAAGGATAAGCATGTTGTTCATTACTTCTACTATATATATCGCATTATAAAGCAAAATACTTAAAACCTTAGGGAGAAGTAAACCTCACATTAACCATCTTATTCTTCCTTAGAAAAATTGCCGGTTTAAAATAATCATTATTTCTTTTTCATCATGATTTGCAAAATCTGTCCATCTGTCTGAACCATTCCTTGGCAGGCCAATTCTCCTAAATTGGCAATTGATTGATCTACATCCTCAGCGACAATACCTTCATTTTCCGTAACCCGAATTCCGTCAAGGGCCATTAGTACGGCCTTATACCCAGACATAACTGAGGTCGAGACCTTCATGGCACAACTATTCGATGCTCCATCACAGATGAGCCCTGCCACATCACCTATCATGTTTGAAATGGCCATGCTGACAGTCTTGAAATCTCCTTTCAGCAACCATGCCATTCCCGCCGCTGCTCCCATTGAAGCTGTCGTTACGGCACATAATGCCGATAGCTTCGGAAGCTTATCATGGATATAGATTGCCATCATATGGGACAGCATTAATGCCCTTGTAAGTGTTTCTTCATTCGCTTTTATATGCTCGGCCACCACTAAAACAGGCATCGTTGCCGATATACCTTGATTACCAGAACCAGAATTGGTCATAGCTGGCATTACTGCCCCGCCCATCCGGGCATCAGAAGCTGCGGTAGTGCGCATCAATACTTGAGTTAAAAGACTATCCGATAGGAGTCCTTGGGTCATCTGACGATCCATCGTCGCTCCGATATGTAGTCCGTAACGTCCGCTCATTCCTTCCTGGGATAGTAAGTTATTTACTGTAGCAGCCTCACGAATAAAATCAATCATCTCTAAAGGTGCCTCAACAGCAAAATCAAATACCTCTTGAGCTCGGACACTCGTCAGGGAAAATTCATCCTCCTTTGCATTGGCTGCATGATTCTCGGACTCCATTTGAAATACCACTTTGCCATTTTCCTCAATTCGTATCACCTTTGTATGGGTATCGGCAATAGAGACCGTCACCCACTCTTCCCCATGCATGACTTTGGCTTCCGAATACAAAATATAGGGTACATCTGCAATCGTAATTCGAACCCGATTTTCTGCAATCATTCGCTTGCCTTCTGCCACCTGCTCAGCCGTCAGCTTTTTCAGCACCTCCAGCTTTCCTCCAGGATCGCCACCAAGGGCACCTACTGCAGCTGCAATTAAGAGTCCTGTTGTGCCAGTTCCCGGCACAGTAACCCCCATACCATTCTTCATCAAATTTGCTGAAACCTTGGCTTCAATCTTTTCAACTGGTTTTCCTAACCTTTGGGCTGCGATGGCAGCGGCCAAGGCCAAAGAGATTGGCTCCGTACATCCTAAAGCAGGTACTACCTCTTTTTTTACGATATTGATAAATTCCAACCATAAAGGATTGACAGTTTCAGAAGATACATCTTTCATATTTTAATATTCCTCTCATCCCATATTAAATCCCAAAAGAAATCCACTAATATTACAAAAATGTTAAAAAAGGAACTACGCAAGGTAAAATAACACCTGATATCTCAGATAGCCTACCAAATCCTTACAAGTTCTCTAGTTCAAGTATACACTAAAATAACCATTTATTACTGCAGAATATTTTGAATTAATCTGAATGTTTTCGTAATTCAGTAGGATTACACCCTCGACATATTTTACTCAAAAGCCTCCCCGCCACATCCTCCTACCACAGATCAAACGGCACAAAAGCACTATATCTATTACGAGTATACTCATTGTCGAGATAGGGAACGCATTAAAATGCAGTCGTACTCTCATTTTCCTTTATTATTGATTTTATAAAACTGGCAAAAAGCTAAAGAACTCCAATAGAATCGCAACTTATATTTTCTGACGCGCCTCGTAAAATTCATCATATTTTTTTAATTCCCGTTTTAAAAGGTTTGGCGTATCAAGTTCATAAGGACAATTGTTTTTACAATGACCACACTCAATGCAGTGGTTAATTAAATCCATTTTTTCCTTGAAATTCTCTGCTAAAAATGGTTGAAAGGGTGCTCTTCCTAAAAGCAGTGAAATTCTCGCTTGCGTAGGTATCTCTATTCCAACAGGACATGGCATACAATACCCACACCCGCGGCAAAAGTTCCCAGCCAATTCAGCTCTGTCCTTCTGAATGACTTTCCACATTCTTTCATCGAGTATCGGTGGATTCTCTTCTAAGGCTATAAATTCTTCCAATTCACTCATTTTCTGAATTCCCCAAATGGGCACTACATTTTCAAACTGCCTTAAAAAGGCAAAGGTAGTAGAAGCGTTGGTTATTAATCCACCCGATAAAGCTTTCATTGCTATAACTCCTATCTCTCTTTCCTTGCAAACATCAATAAGTTCTAAATCCTCATCCGCTGAAAGAGAATTCAGCGGGAATTGAAGGGTGTCGTACCGATCTGATTTTGCCGCTTGTATTGCCGTTTTTATATTATGATTAGTAAATCCAATAAAGCGGATCATTCCCTTTTGTTTTGCTTCTAATAAGCCAGCGTAAAGGCTTTCAGGATCTTCAGGATTTGGTATTTCTTTAGGGTTATGTAATTGTAAAATGTCTACATAGTCTGTTTTTAAATTCTTTAGGCTGGTTTCGAGATGATGGAACAAGGTTTTCTTATCCTTAGCTTGGCTTTTTGTCGCAATTATAATATTACTCCGAACATCAGAAAGAGCATAGCCTATTTTTTCTTCACTATCCGTATACATCCGTGCAGTATCAAAAAAGTTTATTCCATTATCATATGCTTTTCTTAATATAGCCTTGGTTTCTTCAAAGGAAATTCTCTGTATCGGTAGCGCACCGAATCCACTTCTACTCACCATTAAATTGGTGCGGCCTAACCTTATTTGATCCATTTAAGATTTCTCCTTCATTTAGTGTTTTTCTCAGATTGACTAGTCTTTTCTTGTATTATTTCGTATTTCCCTATAAAAATCCTTTCCACTCTATTCAGAAGCACCTTATCTCTACCCAAGTGTACCCCGACAAAACATGAAATTCGCATATTATATTCCACAGTAAAAAAATATTATAAGCGTAGTGGCTCTGAACAGACGGGAACATGGAAGCTGACTTAGATAGCGGGGATTCTTATCCTTTTCGATTAAAAGGGATATTCATAGCCAACTAGGCCAGAATATCCCTTTATCGTTAACTATTTAATTGAATAAAGTTATCTTATATGGAAAATTTTCTAACTTCATGTTGCAATTCTGCTGCCATATCAGCCAGTGCATGACTAGAAGAAGCAATTTCTTGCATGGAAGCTGATTGCTCTTCTGTCGCTGCTGAGATGCTTTGGGTTTCGCCAGAAGTATTTTTCATAATACCTTCAATATCATGTACTGCAGTAACAATTTTTTGACTGCCGCCTTTCATTTGCTCAATAGAATCGGTTATCTGATGCACTTGGCTGGATACTTGTCCAATGAGTAATTCAATCTGTTTAAAAGATCCACCTGCGGCGGTAACAACTTCATTGCCAATCTCAACTTCTCTTGTACCATCATTCATTGCTACTACAGCTTGTTCTGTATCCATTTGAATTTCATTAATCATATCAGCAATTTGTTTTGCCGCCTGTTGAGATTGTTCCGCTAATTTCCGTACTTCTTCTGCTACAACAGCAAACCCACGTCCCTGCTCACCAGCACGTGCAGCTTCAATGGCTGCATTTAAGGCCAATAAGTTGGTTTGCCCTGCAATTCCCGAAATAGTATCCACAATTTGTCCAATTTCTTTTGACCGCTCACCTAATTTCGTCACTACTCCCGCTGAACCTAGAATTGTCTTCTCAATGATACTCATTTGATTCACAGCATTTTGAACGGCCTTACTTCCCTCACCTGCTGCATTAGCTGTCTGTTCCGAAGTAAGAGTAACTGTTGCAGCATTTGTTACAACACGCTGTATACTAGTAGACATATCCGCTACAGCAGCAGAGGTCTCATTAATTGCTTGCAGTTGCTGTTCCGCGCCCTGTGCTACTTCAGTAATCGAAGTGGCCACTTGAGTAGACGCATGGGCAGATTGTTCTGCACTGGCAGTAAGTTCTTCTGAGGAAGCAGCTACCTGTTCTGCAGTTTGGGCGATCGCCTTAATTAGATTACGTAAATTTCCCGCCATAGTCGAAAAGTCTACGGCTAATTGACCAATCTCATCATTTGTTTTAATGATAAGATTCTGTTCTGAAAGATCTCCGCCAGCTAAACGTTGTGTATATTGGGACAATATTGCAATATTCTTGGTTATCCCACTAGACAATACCCAAGAAGCAGCAATAGACAATAAAATACCAAGTAACGCAGTGAATCCAAATTGATATCCTAAGGCTGTAACCTGACCATAAACATCTTTTGCGTCAACAGTGATACCCAGCATCCAGCCGGTAGCAGGAATTTTGGTATAAATCATTAACTTTGCTGTCCCATTTGCATCATAGGTTTGCATTCCTTTATCCTGCGTCAATATTTCTTTTGCAAATTTCTTTAACGTAGGATCATCATTAATATTCTTTGAAACTTGGGCAGCATCGGGATGAGCCAGAATAACACCCTGCTGATCAATTATAGTACCGTAACCTTTCCCATTCAAATTGATGTCTTTAATCTTTTCACTTAGCAAATCTAGGGCTATATCAATGCCAATAACACCACGAAAATTGCCTTTTTCTCCTTTCAGCGGAACTCCTGCTGAAATAATATATTTTTTAGTAAGTGCATCAACATAAGCATCGGTGAAGACTAATTTATTTTTTTCCTTTGTCTGCTGATACCATCCGCGTTTACGAGGATCATATCCCGCAGGTAAAGTGGATCCTGAACCATCAATCATCTTACCATCTTCTAACCCGGCATATAGATCAAGTAGACTAGAATCTGCTTTAAAATTTTGTACAAAAGAAACGGGTATTTCCTTGTCACCTAACACGACTCGAATGTTCTCGCTTGTTGTCACTGCTGTTTGCGCCTTTGTCAATAACCAGCCATCTAATTGATTTGAATATGTATTGGCAACAGAGAACATCTCATTCTTAATATTTTCCTCCACCTGACTTTTGGCATAAAAATACCCCATGGCCGTAACTACCAATAAGACCAAACTAATAATAGACACCATCATTAGAAACTTTGCTTTTAATTTCATGTGTACTCCCTCTCCTATTTCTAAAATTCAACGAATAAACTACTGCATCAGCTGCGTTAATATAAATAGATTGCCAGATTACATCATATGCTAACGATGCAACCTGGCAATCATAGATGTAACATCCTTAGACCCATGGCTTTGCGTCCCCACCTTTAGGTCGGTTTGCCTGTATATGGTATTTTTTTCTTTTTTCGACATTATTTTGTGTTTTCCTTTTCATCTCAAAGAAATTTTCAAAAGAAAATTTCTTTTCTTATGTTACTAGGATAGAAATCAAATAGGTAAAGTCTCCCTAATGCTAAGTGATTGTCTATACTTTCAAAAGAACCATTAAAATACAAACTCCTGCAAAGCTATGCTACTCTGCAGGAGTTCGTTATTATAGAGGCGACTAATGCATCATATTGTGATCATTCTCTGCCCGGCTGAAGCAGCGATAACCTGTGGTAGTTTTGTGAGCATGGTATTCTTCCCCTTAATGATTATCTTCCCCTAGGATACCTAGATTCTTCTTAATATTCATAGCATACGACTGCTCCAGTATCCAATACATCTACAATATATTTTGATACTTCAACATGTACAGGATGAACCAAATAGGCCTCCAAATCTTGCAATGAAGCAAATCTAGTAATTAATATGATGTCATAGGACGATTCCCCAGGACGTATATTCACTTCTACTTGCAAATCACGGAGAGGCTCAATTTTCCCTTGCATGCTTAGCAAAACGTCTCTCGTCTTTGCAATATTTTCATTACTCCTGACCTTTAGTTTGATAAGCAGATTGTTTGTGATCATTTCGTAGTCTCCTATTTCTTTCTATAATAATATTAGTTTTTGCGTCTGAAAAATATAAATCGAAAATCAGCATTTTAAACAGTACTTTAATGAAGTACATTCAGTATCTTACCAATGCCAAAGCGTGCTTCAATCAAAACCTCCTCATGTTCTTTATAAGAATACATTAGATAACACGACGACTATATGTCATATTAAAATTACGATTCAAAAAATAGTAAGCTTATTTCATGAATCGCCAAAATCATTATAAAGACGGTTTTGAAAAATACCAAAAATTATTTAATCATACCACTAAAGCTTCTCGAAGCAATACCATAACTGAACAAGACCTGTTTCGAATTGGACTGTTTTTTTCAATATCACCTTTTGCTCAGAACGCCTATCTTGAAACAGTCTAATCCCACTACCTAATAAAATTGGAAGAATAGATATTATTAATTCGTCAATCATTTCAATTTTTAATAATTCATTTACAATCTCTGCTCCACCATCAACAAAAATATTTTTCCCTTTCGTATTTTTTAAGTCCCTTATTAACATTTCTAGATCATCCGAATACTCTATATCCTCGTCAATCCCAGTTCTCATTTTGGAAATCACATAACATTTTCTCCCTCTATGTGGAAATTCCATATTAAACGAACGTACCTTATCATACGTTTTTCTTCCCATTATTACAGTATCAATATTTTCAATAAATTGGGCATATCCATAATCTTCTGGTGGTTTTTCAACAATGGATAGCCAATCTATATCACCATTTAGTCGTGCTATGTAACCATCTATACTCATTGCTATATACAAAATCACTTTTCTTTCCATGATTTCAACCTTCTCTTAAACTTATTATTTTTCTGTTCTTATTATTATCTTGTTTACCTCTGGATTCTTATATCATAATTTTTACAATATCCAATATTTCTTTAGGATGGTTTAATTTTATTGTTGCATTTAGATTTGAATCCTTTGTTCCCCATAAGGCAAGTGCAAAGTCAACTCCTGCACTTTGTGCGCATTGCATATCGTAACTAGTATCACCGATGTAAATTGTTTCAGTTGGGGATGACTTGCTAAGTTTTAAACACTTTAATATAGGTTCGGGGTCAGGTTTGTGTTGACTGGTATCGTCAGCGCAAACGATATAGTCAAAATAATCATATAATCCAAATGGATAAAAATCATCCGCCAGTTCTTGCTTTGTTTTTGAAGTTACTATACCTGTCTTGATTTTGCGATTGTGCAGCTGTTTTATGATTTCCTCTAAACCAGGAAACACTCGTATGTCGCTATAATATTCTTTTAAATATTCATTCCACTTTTGGCATGCTTTTTCAATATCTGTAATGTTGAACCTTTTTAAGGATACAGTCCCTGGAATACCTAATACAAAAGTCAATTCATCGGCTGAATAATCAACACCTGTCTCTAATTGCAATAATTTCTGCAACGAACTTATAACCGCTTTTTCAGTATCAATGATTGTGCCATCAATATCAAAAATTACACATTTGTACACTATTTTCCCTCCATCCAATTCATAGGATTTCATCATATCTACTACACCCTATTTACCATTATAATACAATTTCCTGCCAGCTTTTTTTAAAGCAATATTACTTTTGTGCAAAAAAAAATAACCTCAGTCAAATGTTTGACTAAGGCTGCTATATACCGATTATTCTAATTCTACATGACAGTAGTGCATGCAGTCTAACTCAGATACACGTTACTCTATTATGCTTGATTTTCATTATTCTGAGATGGAGTGCTTAATACATACACCTTAACTGGCTTAATACCAAATCGGTCTGCTTCTTTCACCGTCCATTTTGCCACATCAATACGGTGCCCCTTGATGGCACCACCTGTATCTTCCGCTACTGCATACTCCTTCGTTCCATCAGGATACTTAATCATTACTTGCGAACCGAGAGGGATTATTTTAGGGTCTACCGCGATTACCCCAGGTCTAATCTGCGTTCCCATATGAGTCTTATTGCCCCACTGATCATTGTCATGCGGTCCTGGTGCATATGCAGTTGCGGTTATATTTAGAACTTGTTTTGCCCCCGCTTCTTCCGACGGTAGGTTTTGCGCGAGCTGATCAGCCCGTTGAGGCGGCACGTCTTGCTCAACAGGCGTTGCTGGCGGATTAGTGTCAGGAGATGCAACAAATGTAGCAATGCCAGGAATAACAGAGGCCGCCAAAACAGCAGCACTACCAATCGCAGCTGCGATCTTCTTGTAATGCCTGATAGTTTTACAACGATGTTTCTCTTCCATAGGATCGCCTCCTATTGATTAGTATTTACCAAAGATGAACTTAAATATTATGCACTAAATAATAAAATATCGCTGAATGCTGTTTGTTTTGAGACATAGCCGATTACTGTAGATTCTCATATTCAATCTCTCCGACATTTCCACTAGTGCCATTTCAAATCATTACCATCATTCCTTGGTTACATATACAAAGCCGCCCCCAAGTCTAGTGGTTTCCAGCCAAAGGCCCAAGTCAAATGTAATTAGAAGGCCTCCATCATAGCAGGTAGCCATATAACAGTTCTGGCTTACGTCATAAGACAAGGATACGAGCACAATCCAATGCCAACTTTCCAAGACTGTCACGCGGCCTTTGTGAAGGTTTAAGAATGCTATGGGGCAATCCGAGGCGATACCATCTTCTAAGAATTTTACCACTTGAGAAAGGGATGGCCGCTTGAACTTAAATACACTAAGACTCAGTTCACGACATTTCCAACGCAGTCCATATTGCCCTAAAAGGACCTCCATACCCTTGCAGAATTTTCCCGTACTGTTAAGTCCCAATAACCACCCAGGAGTAACAAAGTTCCAAACATCTTCAAGTACTTTCGTTATGGCAGAAATACTATGACTCTGGTACGGTAGAGATTCTGTTTCTCGCATATTCAGATATAAAAGAAGCATGGCAGCAGTTGTTGGACCGCAGCCCCTCGTTCGCTGAAAAGAAGTTTTATACCACCCTTGATTATAGCCATACAATGTCTGGTTATCTGATTCAATCTGCAGCCATTCAGGGTGCTTGATTTCCATATTTCATTCCCTCTCTCATCAGATTTCTCGACGTGCGAATAATACTAGTATAGTACAATTTAATTTCACTGTGCAAAATAAAAGTGCTACGCGTTCTTTTTCTCTCAGACGAAAAGGCGGGCTCATATTATTATAAGCGGAAATGCAAATGTCGTAGCGTTAATAACATGAACCTGGCGCGACCTTAAATCAACAAGATTCATCTAAAGCTTCTACATTCTATAAAAAAATAGCCGCCTTACTCTCAAGATAAAGCGGCCTTTCAACTGGTTTTTCCTAGGCTTCTTTTTTCATTCCCATCATTAGCTAATGTGACGTCCTTAACGCCCTAATCACCTTAGTAACAAAATTTACATTAAAACAATAAAAAAGCAGCAGACCAATCAATAATTAGCCTGCTGTTTTTTAGGAAGATGTCCTACCTCATCAAATTTAGCATAACATCACCCAGTAATTTGTAACACCTCGACTGTCATCTAGTATCTCACTAATAATGTAGGTTATCAGTTATTTACATTTTCCTATTCTTATAGCTTAGTCCCTTATGAATAGCCCAGTGGCCTTTCTTGAGGGATTCAACATCAACCCATAATTTCTGTGGTATTGGCTGCCCTGTTGTATACCAATCCATGGCACCTTCGACCAATTGTTGGGGCGGTGCATTCCTGCCAAAATGCGATATATTAAGAAGTGAAACGCTTATTCTGACTGTAGCATTTTTCCCTCCAGACCATTCCTGCGCTTCAAGTTCTTTATTCTTAGTTAGCCATACAACCCCCCCACCTGATTGGTTTAGACAGCCGTTTTCCAATATCTGTTCCAGATTCTCCTCTGTAGTAAAATGATATAGTCTCATATTTCCTCCGTGATCATTGCCAATATTTTAAATTAATTTGATCCTTCTTCCTTTTCTCAAGGGCTGTTGCATATGTTACGATCCTTATATCTTTAGTTTAGACGGTTTTTGAAGGCTGTGATCGTCTTCAACCTGGTCTTAAATCTATTTTTTCCATAAAAAAAAACCCCTACGTCCAGATATTCGGCGCGTGCCGGCGAGTGTGATATGTCACACCAATCTTCCATATCTCGTGGCGGTTAAATACTATAGTATTGTCATTACTCTTCGTCAGTTTTAACAATTTATGATTCATTATACAACAAATAATCGTTTTTGTCAAACAATTAGTCTTTCTACAATAACTAATTGTATTTTTAAGTTAGACATCATAATGTAATAAGCCACCATAGATTTACTTGAACAAGTGAGTACTAATTATATTTCAAATATACGACTAGTTATATTAATTGTCTTTTTTACTATTGAATTTTTAAGCTTGAATTACTGAGAAAAATTTAAGCTTAACTAAATAGAATGAGATGATACTAATGAACAAGTACTATTAAATATTCCAAGCACTTCCTATGCCCTGTAGAACTAAGCTTGGGATATCAAAATTGCCCTTATCTTTTTTATCAGTTGTTATTAAATCAATCATCCATTTTACATATATTTATCTAATAACATTTCTATCATTTCATTTAATTGAATGTCTTCAGACTATCCTTTACATATCTCATTTTTATATTATTTTAGTTACATTCAGTGAATAAAAAATGTCAGCCAACAATTTTTAAATAATTGGTAGCTGACATTTTTCTAGGATATATCAGAGGCTATCATGTGTTCCATCACAGAATGGAGAGGTTTTAGTGTGCTTACAGGCACATAGATAAACTGTTTCATCTTTTTCAGCAGTAAATGCTAATGGTTCAAATGAGGTTCCTTCATGTGAACCATCACAAAAGGGTTGACTAGAACTTTTTCCACATGCACACCAATAATAGGTTTCACCTTTCTTAACATCAACAGCAATCGGTGATTTTTGAGAAATTACTGGTTTTTCCATTATGTATCTCTCCCTTTAATTTTTTCTATTAATCAATTTTATTAATAGACATCATTAATTTTAACTATTACTTCAATTCACACTAATTGTATGATTTTTTCATAATTTATGAAGAGTATTTTGCAATTACTATTATACTACTTTATGATAAAACATCAGCCTTAATCTTACCCTTAGTATCCCTAATACTCTATTAGTTTATTTTTTTAATCGCTCGATAGGGGTTTAGTGGCAGTCACCTCTTCTGAAGATTGCACCTTTACAGGAATGGCGATTCTTTCGTTTTGTAATGCGTCCATTTTCAAGTTGAGCTCTTTGATTTGCGTGTTAGCTTTTGATAATTGAAAACGCACACCTACATATTTAAATAAAGATACTGATAACGCAATTAGAAACCCACATAGAGCAGAGCCGATAACAACGACGACTAAGGATGTTTGTATAGCCCAATAAAACAAATTAACTGTCACCGATATTGAATTTTGAATTGAGAAAACTGCAACAACGAGGGAAAACATGAATGCAATCAATAAAAATATCATCACTATCCCCTTCCTTTTAAGTTCTCTTATACATCTCAGATTCCGTCAGTATGTGAGCTAGGTACTTTTATCCACTATAAACACTGCAATGATTAAATCTTCTTTGTAAAGAAAACTATTTATTACTTCAACTATTTGCCATAAAAATACAAACTCCTGCATTTCCTTGGGCTTCTTATTTTTACATTATATTAATTCCAGTTTATTACTAAAGGATATGACACACCAAAATCCATAGAAAACATAGACTATTCTGGAATATATAAAGGACTTTCCTCAGTTTTTATTGAATGGAATTATATATATAAATGCTAAATAATAGAAGAAGGTGTCAGAATATGCATATACCGCAACAAACCAGACAACCTATGCAGACCATTTCTCCAAGCATTGGACACAAATGGAGTATTTGGTGGAAACTACTTCGTCCACACACCTTAACCGCATCGTTTGTCCCTGTAGCTATCGGTACAGTTTTAGCATTGCCTTCCCAGCAATTTCGTCTGGATCTATTTATCATTATGCTTTTATCAAGTACTTTCATTCAAATTGCTACCAATATATTCAATGAATATTACGACTATAAACGAGGTTTGGACCATGAGCATTCTCTGGGGATTGGGGGAGCCATTGTTAGGTATGGTGTTGATCCCCAAACGATATTAGTAGTCGCACAGCTCATCACGGCCGCCGCTATCTTGCTGGGTCTATATCTTTGCCATGAAAGTAGTTGGTGGTTGCTACCAATTGGCCTCTGTTGTGCCTCTGTAGGCTATCTCTATTCTGGCGGTCCTTTTCCCATTTCAGCAACACCCTTTGGCGAGTTGGTCTCAGGTATTTGTATGGGTCTTGTCATTATTGTTATTGCCTTTTTTATTCAAACCGGCATTGTTACCACCATAGCCATTATGGGTTCCATTTCTACCTCTGTGCTAATCGGTGCTATTTTAATGTCTAACAACCTTCGTGATTTAGAAGACGATCAAAAACATGGTAGAAAAACTCTAGCTATTCTTTTAAAACGAACCAAAGCAACATACTGTCTAATTGGAATGTTTATCTTTTCCTACATATGGATCATCTTTTTGGTGACAATCGATATATTACCCCTTTGGTCCCTTCTATCTTTTATCAGTATACCTAGAGCCATCCAAGCTTCACGATGGTTTCTAAAAAATACAACACCAGAGTCCTTAGCCCCCGCCATGGTGGCCACAGCACAAACAAATACTCTTTTTGGCTTCGCTTTGGTTCTCGGGCTACTCCTGCAATATTGTTTTTCTCAATATAATTTGCTCTTATATCTACTCCCCTAAAGAGTTAGAAACCTACAGCATTTTTTCAATGACCACGTCGTCCTTATAAAGATACTATAAGTAAAAATAAGAAAAGTGGCAATGAATCGCCCATCTAAAAGATGGGCGATTCATTGCCACTTTTCTTATTATAAGGACTAAGAGGCGTACAAACTCAAAATAGTTTCCCTCTAAATTATTGCAAAATATACCTGCAAAATAAAAAAGACAATAATCAAGCGACTATTGCATCGAACGTACGTTCCGTATTATAATATGGATATGTAAGGAGGTGATTTACGTGGATGTTTTTGATAAGCTGAAAATTTTGACCGACGCAGCAAAATATGATGTAGCCTGCACTTCCAGCGGAGTGAATAAAAAAGCGGCCGCCGGAGGAATTGGCAGTGCAGCAGCTAGCGGCATCTGCCACAGCTTTTCAGCGGATGGACGGTGCATTTCACTGCTAAAAGTGCTGATGACGAATGTTTGCGCCTATGACTGTAAATATTGCATTAACCGCCGCTCAAATGACACACCGCGAGCTTCCTTCACACCCCGGGAACTGGCAGAGCTGACGATCAATTTTTATCGTCGGAATTACATTGAAGGCCTTTTCTTGAGTTCCGGTGTAATGAAAAGTCCCGACTATACCTGTGAACAAATGATTGAAGTACTGCGCATCCTGCGAGAGGAATACCGTTTTTCCGGATACATTCACGCAAAGGCCATCCCTGGAACAGACAGTACGCTTATTGCCCATCTTGGCATGCTGGCAGATCGCATGAGTGTGAATATCGAACTACCCTCCCAGGGCAGTCTACAGATGCTGGCACCAGACAAATCAAAACATTCTATCTTTGCACCTATGGGATACATTCAAAACCGCATACAAGAAAATTCCACAGATATAATAAAATATCGTCATGCACCAAAGTTTGTTCCTGCTGGACAGAGTACGCAGATGATTATAGGCGCTACGCCTGACACTGACTTTCAAATTCTGAATCTAACGGAAGGTCTTTATAAGAAATACAAGCTAAAGCGCGTATTCTTCTCTGCCTATATGCCCGTGACCGAAAATTCCCTGCTTCCCACAATAGACACAAAGCCGCCACTTCTGCGGGAACACCGACTTTACCAGGCAGACTGGCTACTTAGGTTTTATGGCTTCAAGGCAAGCGAGCTTCTTGATCAGCATCACCAAAGTTTTAATCCCTATATTGATCCTAAATGCAATTGGGCGCTCAATCATATGGAGTTCTTTCCTATGAATGTAAACCGCGCGCCCTATAGCGACTTGCTGCGAGTGCCAGGTATCGGCGTAAATAGTGCAAAGCGGATTGTAATTGCCCGTCGCACAGCTACTCTCAATTTCGACGGCCTAAAAAAACTAGGGGTGGTACTTAAAAGAGCACAGTATTTTATCACCTGTGGAGGTAAAGCTATGGATAGCTTGAAAATCACTCAGGATGCGGTACTGCGATCTTTAATGTCTGAAAAAATCCTGAGTATATATCACCGGGATTTTCCTCTGGGACCTAAGTCAAAGCAACTCTCTCTTTTCGAGCAACCATTGATGATACAGCCTAATTTAACCCAGGAGGGCATAGGAAAATGCTTAACCAGTCAAATCTGATTTATCGCTATGATGGAAGCTTTGACGGATTGCTGTGCTGCGTGTTTGAAAGTTATGATAAAAAAGAAATTCCCATGGATATTCTCTTGACAGACACGCCTCAGACCATGCTTTTTCATACAAAAGAAATTATGACTGATTCCCTAAAATCGAACCGAGTGCTGAGTTCTATCCCGAGGAAGATGGGCATTGATGCCCTGGACTTTGTGCGCCACGCCTTTCTGACCTGCCTTACTCAAAAGGAATTGTACATTCTTTTATTTCTGCGCATGGGCTACCGTTATGGCCCATCTGTAATGAATATGCTAACCGACAATGTTGTGAATATACTCTTTAAGGCCGTCAAGCATTTGGAAAAGGAGAGTCATCTGCTGAAAGGCTTTCTGCGCTTTTCCATCTTTAACAATATCCTCGTAGCCGAAATAGAGCCGAAAAATTATGTACTCCCTATGATGACGCAGCATTTCTGTGAACGCTATCCGGAAGAGCGCTTTTTAATCTATGATAAAACACATAGTATGGCACTGGTATATCAGCCCTATCAGCCCACTGTTATCCCTATTGATGATCTTGAACTGCCTGAGCCAAATGAAGAGGAGCAATCTTACCAAGAACTGTGGCGACTTTTTTACGATACCATTGAGGTGCAAGGCCGCCACAACCCAGAATGCCGCATGAGTCAAATGCCAAAGCGTTATTGGAAATATATGACTGAGTTCGGCTGCCCACAAAAAAAGCCCCTGCTAAAGCTAGAAAACTCCAGCGCTAATAGGACTGGGGAATACTATTAAGTCATTTCCACGACATTACATGTAAGTTGCAGATATATTTACTTGCATTTGCTTTAACCAATGTCTTCTTCTAGCATCGTCGCCTCCAGAAAATTAATTGATCTTCGTAAATTATTTGCAATTTCACGACTGATCAATCCCTCTTCAAACATACTTTGTACTTCATTCCGCTCCATTTGAATGGCTTTAAATTGCAATTCTTTTTTTTGCCCATGAAACTGTTCTTTTTTTCCTGGATGAGTAAAATTTGTGCTTATTTTTTCAATTATTTTATGATAATTAGCAATAACCTTTAGTGATGCATTCCTATTTTCTTCGCTTATTTGGCTACGAATTGCAGTAATTGCCGTTTTAGCTGTTTGAATCTTTACAGTTTTTACTTTTGCCATATCCAACTCAGGTCTTTTCGGGCAGTCAGAAAACCACTTAGCAACATATCGTTTGATTACGAAAACAGGAAAAAATGACTTTAATACAAACTGATCCGATAAAGATGTTTCAATTACGTTAAATTGTTCTTGAAAACGATACGCTACATCCTGAGATATTTGTCTAGTGTCTAGTAAATGCTGAATTTCTTCTCGTTCAGCATTTATTCCTACCATGAGTATTTCACTTTCCATCTTGCGAGATTTAAAGCCTATTTTATATTCATTTCCATCCAGATGCGTTGTTCTCATAATTTTTTGATAGTCAGAAATAAGGGATGAAACTGCTGCCTTGTTCTCAGAATTTCGCTCTTCTTTTAAATCTTGAATGACTGTTTTCATTATTTTTATCCGGATGGTTTGTTCTAATTCCTCCTGATCCTCACCATGAACTAAGCTTTTCTTTGATAAGAGAGGTAACATGACGCTTGCTGTAATGAGGGAGAAAAGAATAACCCCTGCCGCCAAAAAAATAATTAGAGATCGCTCAGGAAATGGCAGACCATCCTGTAAGACAAAGGGAATCGAGAAAGCACCTGCGAGTGTAACAACGCCTCGAACACCAGAGAAAGAAACTAGAGCCACCGACCTCAACGGTGGTTTATTTATATCTCCCTCCTTATTAAAAATCCATTTACCTTCCCAAAATAAATAATTCCAAGCAAAGCGGAGGAATAGCAAGCAAAGAAAAATAGCTGTTATGTAGCCCATAACTTGCATGTTGCTAATCGTCTTATCACTAAAGATTACCCTTGTCACATCCGGTATTTGTAAGCCGAGAATTAAAAAGACAATCCCATTTAAAATAAATACAATAACGGACCAAGTACTTCTTGAAACTACTTGCAGATTCGCCATGGATGGTTCTGCATGATCACGGTCAATCGCTTGAACGATACCCCCGGCTACAACTGCTAATATACCAGAAACCCCCATTTCTTCAGCAATCAAGTAGATAATAAAGGGGGTTAAAATTTTAATTAGCATATGCATCGTTACATCCTCCATTCCTAGGCGGCGAACAAATCCACCTAGACGTATGAAAAGAAAAGAAAGTACCACTCCACTTAAAAGTCCTCCTATAGCAATCATAAAAAAACTAATGGTTGCTTGCATTAGGGAGAAAACACCGGTAACCATCGCAGCAATTGCGAATTTGAAAGCGACCAAACCAGAAGCATCATTCATTAATGCCTCTCCTTCAAGGAGGCGCATTAGGTCTTTTGGAAGATCAATACGCCTGGCCATTGCCCCAACCGCTACAGCATCCGTGGGAGATAAAATAGCTGCTAATGCAAAAGCTGCCGCTAGGGGAATACCTGGGATCATCCAATTAATAATATATCCCATAACCAAAACCGTTACAAAAACTAATCCTAACGCTAACAATAAAATAGGTAGCCGTAACTTCCACAATTCATCTCGTGGTATCATCTTTCCATCATTAAATAGAAGGGGAGCAATAAATAAAACAAAGAACAATTCTGGATTCAAAAGAATATGTATACCTGGGAGAAAAGCTAGTACGATGCCCAATGAGATTTGAATTAAAGGAATAGGAACAAAAGGAATAAAACGATTTAAAATATTAGAAAACGCAATCAATATTAATAGAGATAATACGATAAAGAATGTTTCCATCGATTCATTTCACGTCCTATAAAGTTTACTACACGTATACAAAACCCTGCATATTCGTACTTCCTAAATTTACAAGAAATAAACTGCCTAGAAAATACTTTCATCACACTATTGATGAAAGCAGTGTATCCATAAGGGATATAAAAAATATATTACCAGCTATCTATTACTCTTTATTATCATTGCCTCTTTTTTATTGTCATATCCTTGGAGCATTGCTATCACCTCTAATCTATTTACAGGATATTCCCATGAACTCTGATTCTAAGAAGGTCTATCATCATTTTATTATATGGGACGAAAGGCAAGTTGTTTTGTCCAGCTATATTTAAGTTATACATAAAATAAAAACGCTATCTGCCCAAAGACAGTAGCGTTTTCCTATGAAAAATTTGTTTGCAAACTTTTCCCTGGCCACTTGCGTAATAATCTCAGAAACCGCAGAGATTAAAACTAGCCTAATATCTAATTTCTACAAAGGACGGACAACGCGATGATTTGGTCGATGCTGATCCAAACGATCTGTCCTGGGCTAAATGGAAAAGATGGGCATGTTAAAGACAAAATCACAAATTCTTGTGTTGTCTTTACTTCACATTGATAATCATCTTTATGCCCATCATAATCCTTCTCGCAGTAGGGTTTATTTCCATCATAATCCTTTTTACTGTAGGGTTTATTTCCCTCCCCATCATTTTGTTTATCGTCACATTTGTGTTCATGGCAACAACAATCTTCCCCCTCAGTTTTAGTAGCATCTTGGAATTCATTTAGGCCATCCACGGAAATCAATACATGCTTGGGGCTCCTTTTTAATCTGAGTTCAGACTCTTCGAGAACAACTCCGGTAAATATACCTTGACCGTTTACTCTTTTACAATGTTTTGTGTCCGCAACTGCAGTGGTAAGGATAGTCACCGTCGAACCGAAATCAAGCTTAAATCCATTAGGATGCTGCTTTATAGACAAAACTGTCAACTCCTAATTATAATTTTTTTTGGTTTACTTTATTCTATTCACGAAAAACATTTACGTGATTATCAGGAACCTTTTCGCAAGAAAATCAATGAACCCTGCAGTATCGTGCAACATAGGGGAACGTCTGGCACAGAACATACTTTAGTTCGGACTTTTAAGGCAGCAGACAATTATATCACCGTAACTCAGATATTAA
The DNA here is from genome assembly GCA_029239675.1 of Pelosinus sp. Taxonomy (GTDB): domain Bacteria; phylum Bacillota; class Negativicutes; order DSM-13327; family DSM-13327; genus Pelosinus. The sequence continues at coordinate 76,123 of JARBUM010000006.1, forward strand.
GTAACCATTACATAACCAATTGCGTATTATAAAGTAGGCAGTAAGCCAAAATGTAATAAGGAGAGATTTTAATATGGGATTTCCGAAAGATTTTGATTTTGCTGGTTGCGTTAATGTAACTCTGGTCCTCCGTGATTTCCAAGTACTGACTGGACGGTTTAGAGGATTAATAGGCGACCGTCAAGAGTGCGATGGCTTTAATAAAGATCACGAAGATGAGAAGTGTAAGAAAGACGATAAGTGCTGTAAGTCACCTAAATTGGAGATTGATGTGAAAGTAGAAGAGGACTGTGAATTTATTTTGTTGGAGTTGACAAGATCAGTCGCCACGGTAAATCTGAGCTCATTTACATGCAACCTAGTCGATGACACCATTAGAGAAATAGATTTCGTCGTGTCAGGGACAACATTCCCCGTAGGCACATGCGTTGCTATCAATATATGCAATATTCTTTATGCCGGCCCATGTGCGGTTTTCTGTGATATACCTTTCTCAATTGGTAGTGCCCCTAATAATGGTGGCTTAACTATATCACTGAAATAATAGCTCGACTCTAAGCAAGAAAAATACTAGGTTTTCTTCTCAGCCTAAGCGACAGGTTCATGTTATTATAAGCGTAGATTAAATACTAATGGCAATGCGTTAATAATATTGACTTGGAGCGATGGCTTATGGCAACAAAATTCACCTTCAACTTACTATCTGACATCAATAAAAACCTGCGAAACTCGCAGGTTTTTAACTGTTCTGGATTTGCATGATAAGGACGATTAGCCTTCTTGCAAATTCATTTCATTATCACTTCACCTTTATCTGACACGGAAATTTTTACCTCGTTCTAGTAATGTATTTATTCTTTCAATTAACGCCGGAAGTTCTTTCATTGTCTGTATGGTAAAATCCGCACCATACCCTAGAAAAGCTTCTTCTGTCTTCTTAATGGCGCGAAGTTGTTCTGTCTTTGACAAATTATTAAATTCCTCATGACTCATTCCCATCTGAGAACTGCCAACAACTACTCCAACAGACCAAGCTCCAGCATTGATTCCTTCTTTTATATCCGAAGCTGTATCTCCTATTTTCACCACTTTCCAAGATGCAGTAAGTTTCAATGTTTCTATATTCCTAAATATCATATAAGGATAGGGTCTTCCATAGGAATTTGTGGAGTCTGGTGTAATCCAAAAATCTGGCTCATACCCCTTTTCTTTTGCGCCTTCTGTCACGATTTTCATCATATTGTCGGTATAACCTGTTGTTGAACCAATTTTTAATCCTTTTTCCCTTAGTACCTTCACTGTTTCTATAACTTCCGGAATTGGCTCCGTATAGTCTGTTAGGGAAGCAAGAAGTAAAGGCTCAAAACTAGTATATAAATTCTCTATATCTTCGTCTGTAAAACAGCTACCATGTATTGCTTCCCACATGCTGTGAATTCTTGGCATTTGGAGCATGGTTCTAATATGGTCTTTTTTGAGCATACCCATAGGAGCTCTTGCTTCCTCCATGGTTACCTCTACACCTGCTGCTTTAAATATTTGAAGAAACGCATGTACAGGTGCGAAGCAACCAAAATCAATAGTGGTTCCTGCCCAGTCAAATATTACGCCATTTATTTTGTTCATTTTGCATATTCCCCCTATGCTCTTTTACCATACCGCATCACTAAAGAATATTCCTTTCCTATCTTTCACCAAATAAAAACTAGATCATTCAGAGCAAACAGCACGCCTAAGGCGTGCTGTTTCAATATTTTGTCTTTGGTTTCCTCGTATAAGTACTACTGTAGTTCTACCGTTACCTGAACAGTTGCGCCTACAGTTACTTTACCAGCGGGAATATTCGGTGCACCTCCGTCCATACTAGCGGCTTTTAACATCCTAGTTTCCATCATAACTGGGTGATAGAACACACCAGATTCATTTACGAGTGTTACGTTAGCAACTCTTTTATTCAGCGCAGTTGCAATCACTTCCGCTTTTTTCAAAGCATCTTCAACAGCATCTCTTACTGCTTCATTTTTGCTGTTCGTTTCATTTGCTGTTTCAAAACGGATGGAGTTTATCTCATTCGCACCCGCACTTGTAATTTCATCCACTAAAATCCCCACTTGTTCTATCGAGGTACTGATTTCAAGTCTATTCGTTACACGATATCCTTCCAACTTAGGTAATTTTTCTTTTTCATAGTTATAAATCGGATCAACCTGGTATGTACTTGTTTTGATTTGTTCCTCAGTTACTCCCTGCTCTTTCAAATTAGCAAACACACGATTTGCAATTTGGGTATTGTCATTCTTTGCTTTTTCTAGATTAGCGTTCACCGAGTTTATCGAGAAAGTAATTCGGGCCACGTCAGGGATAACTTCTTTTTGACTATTGCCAGTTACCTGCACCACCGTTTTAGGAGCCTCATTTGCAAACACTGGGACGGCTAACAGTAGGCACATAGCCAATAGTAGCGTAATTTTTTTTAACATTTTCATATACCTCCAATAATTTTGATCTTTCTATTATTTAAAACGTCTCATTTTCGAAAAAGTAACGGCTATTTTAACGGTATAAGATTATCTTTTAATTTTCAGCTTATTTTTGCTTAATATCTTACCATTCTGGTCAACAAATGTGACTTTCATCGTACCTCGCTCTTCTATAAGACTGCGGTCGATTGTAACATAATCATCCGGATAGATGATATTCATTGTAATAAACTGATCGGGATGTGGGCTTTTAGTATGAACATATACGGTCATATTCTTGCCACTCACTGTTACTCTTTCAATACCAATATTCGATTGGGCTGAAGATGTTCCCATACTTGCAAATAAGATCAGCTTATTATTAAACTCTGTTCCTTTAAATTTTTTTAGTATGTCCTTTGAAATACGATCATCCTGGGTCAACTGTCCATCATCATTGATGATGGTAGCAAAAAACATATCTTCGGGATATTGAGATTTATAATATTTCCACTCTTTATATTTATTAGTTTTAAATAATACTTTTGTTAACTCTTTCTCCGAAGAAAATAGAGCTCCGTCGATTTTATAAGTTGTCCATATTGTGCCTCGCTTGGCAAATGGCTTAACCATGGTCATAGTATGCGTCTTTCCTTGATGAGTTACCTCAATATCAATTTGTCCATAGCGGGAAATTGAACTACTACTTAGCATCTTCACTATAGAAAACCCATCTTTTTCTGTAAATCCATATTTCTTGCCTTCGACCCTCGCGACTTGCATAGGATCAAGCCGCCAAAGTTCTCTGCCTTCATCCACATTTTGCTGCCACTTGATCACTTTATCATAATCAAGACCTTTCACTCCTACTTTGGATTTGCTATATGTATGAAATTCTCTAGGACTGGCCAATTCTAGCTTACCGGAATATTCATTAGCTTGCACCTGCTGTATATCTGTTGAAACATATGTTTTCAAGTAAACCGGTTCTGCAGCATCAACATGTTTTGGTATAAGTACTTGTATTCCAATCGAGGTTACTATAGCAGCACTTGCCGCAAAGGTTGTAATTTTTTTTAATTTCACATTCATCTTCATCTTCCTCCTCGTGACTAATTAGTCATCTATATCTATAAACGTAATACAATCCAAAAGGTAACGGATTGCATTACGTTTTTTAACTATTGCTCTACTTCTTTCACAATCAAAGCTTCTGCTATCTTCTGCAGTTCCGTTGGGGTCTTATTTCCTTCGATGGTTATATCATACTGATCCATTTTCACAGTTATGATGTTAATACTACCTTTTGTATTTTTTGCGAATGGCTGTAATCCAACATCTTCAGCAAGGGCGTGTACTTCTTCTTTGTTAGCATCGTCCTTACTTCTTTCCCTATTCTCTTCTAGTGGTCTTTGAGTGATTATAATCTCATCATGATTACCCAAATTATATACTTGTTGTATAATCCCGCTAGTATTATCTATTTTTATAGATTTTGCTTCCTGATTAGGCATTACCATCATCATAGCAATTTTACGTTCAGGCTGAATACTTTTGTTAGCCCTTAAAGATTTCGTTCTCGTTTCCGCCATTTGTACACTTTTTTCTATAGTCATATCCTTAGGAGTTTCCTGTTGAAGTATTGCCACCTGGTTTGGTTTATTCTCTATTTCTGGTGATTCTACTCCATGTATTATTTCCGCAATTACCTGAGAAACGGAATCAGAAGATTTATCTTTAACAGGTACAGACATAGTTGTTCCTGTATTATTACCAGATTGATTCTGCTGTGGAATTCTTGTATTAGATTCTACAATGGTAGAATCACTAGATTGCTCAATAGCCGCTACCAGCTTTTGTTTTTCCGTACTATCATCAACTTGTTGAACCATATGACTATCGGGTGATGGCGGCAATAAGAAATGTCCGAATGCAGCCATTAGTACTGCTGCTGTTCCGACCAAACCACCAAATAGCCAATGGTTACGCCTTTTTTGCTTTTGCGTCTTAAGTTCAGCTGCCAATTCTTCAACCATTTCATCAATTAGTAATTTAGGTAAATCTTCTTGACTAAAAGATTGTTTAACTAAGACAGCCACTTCTATCAATTCATTTACTTCCCCATCCTGCACAACAGGACGTTTACTATCATTCAGACTGTCTAAATATCGCGAAAGTTCATCTGCCTGATTATATTCCAGATCCTTTAGCATCTACTTCACCTCCTCCTCTCAGTATGCCTATCCCTAGGCACATCTTACGTAAATTTTGCAAAGCCCTCTGTTGAAGCATCTTAATTGCTGGCTCACTCTTATTCATCTGAATGGCAACATCGCGAATTGATATACCTAATATAACTCTTAACTTTACTACTTCACGTTGCTCCTCAGGTAAACGACCAACCAAATTCGCCATCTCTTCTTGCCCTTCAAGCCGAAGGGTATATTCTTCTGGATTTTCTCCTATGTCAGGAATCGATCCCTGATATTCATTAATATTGACTACCTGAGGGGCACGCCCATTCTTACGCCAAAAATCAGTCACTACGTTTATCGCAATTTTCCCTAGATAGCTTTTAAATGGAACATCCAAAATCTTATAGCGCGGTAGTGAGCGAAACGCCTTCATAAAGGTTTCCTGAGTTAGTTCCTTTGCGTCATCTTCATTACCAAGTTTACTATAAATAAATCTATAAATAGGTTGCCAATAGCATGAAATTAAAGTATTTAGTGCTTCGCGATCTCCGTCTTTCGCTTTTGTAATCAGTATATTTTCTTCATCAGTCACTGCCGCGATCACCACCTTCTCGTCAGAAAAACATCTGACATCTATTAATAACGATACCAATTCAAAAAAGTAACGCAGACATTTTTATTGATAGTAAATTGTCCCTAATATCTGCTTTATGAAAAAACGTGACTCGTCTTTTTTAACCGCAGAGACATAAAGAACACAGAGAACAATTTTTTTCCTTGCTTTCTTTCACTAAATCATATACTTTCTAGCATAATAAAAAGAAACCTACCAAGGTTCCTATTTAATATTGTTAGTCTTGGCAAACTCTATTCTCATTTAGTCTCTTGTTTATACTCTTTATAACCACCGGAAAGATTATATACATTCGTAAAGCCAAGATTAATTAATAGATTTTGTGCTGCATTACCCGTTACACCCTTATTGCAATGTACTACTATGGATTCTTTCTTAGAAAATTCCATCGCCTTCTCTTTAAGATTCCCAAGAGGTATATTGATAGCACCCTCAATATGTCCTTTTTCAAAATCCTTGTTACTTCTAACATCAATCACTGTAAAGCTCGTCCTATTTTTGATAAGATCCTGAATGGTAATGATTTTTCTACCTCGATTCAAAGCATTTTCCAAAATCATTCCCGTGTACATAACTGGATCTTTTGTTGTGGAATATGGCGGAGCATAGGCAAGATCAAGATGAGCTAAATCACCTACTTTTGCGCCAAAAGTTATGGCAGTGGCAAATACATCGATCCTTTTATCAACGCCTTTTTTTCCGATAATTTGAACGCCTAATAGTCGCTCTGACTTTCTATCAGCAACGGCTTTAATCACCATTTCGGAACTTCCTTCAAAATACTCGGTTTGATTTGGCTTGATATTATGAATGATTTCTACATCATATCCTGCCTTTTTCGCTTCTGTTTCTGTATATCCTGTCTGCCCGCAGGTTAGATCAAATACTTTTACAATCCCTGTACCCAGTATCCCCCTAAAACTTAAATCCCCTCCTGTAATAATATCCCCGACTATTCTACCTGTCTTATTTGCTGTTGAGCCCATTGGGCGATAGCAAGGTGTCCCATCTATGAGAAAATAGCTTTCAGCACAATCCCCTACTGCATAAATCCCATTAATAGAAGTTTCCATTTTTCGATTGACTTTGATGGCTCCAGTAGAGCCAATTTCTATGCCGGCTTGTACGGCAAGACGGACTTCTGGTTTAACTCCTGCAGAAAGGATTACCATGTCTGCAGCTACCGCTCTACCTACATCCGTCAGTATGGTTCCTGCTTGTTTATCGATCTTCACTACTTTTTCCTCTGTAAGGACTTGTACCTTATGTTCAATAAGTTCCTTTTTTATATAGGAAGACATTTCATAATCATAAGAAGGCATAACCTGCCCAACAGCTTCTATCACTGATACTTGGATTCCTTTTTTTACCAGGTTCTCTGCAAGCTCCATTCCAATAAACCCACTACCAATGATAACAGCCGATACTGGTTTATACTTTTTTATGTATTTCTTAATTTTATCCGCACTAATGATATTTCTTAAAATAAATATATTCTCACTTTCTATACCTTCAATCTTTGCCCTTACAGGAACTGCGCCTGTCGCTAAGACAAGGATATCATAGGAATCACAAAAAATTTCTCCGGTTTGCAAATTTTTGATTTCTAGTTCTTTTTTTTCAGAATCAATTTTTATCACTTCATGTCCTGTTTTAATATCAATGTCAAAGCGTTTTTTAAACCATTCGGAATTTCTCGGATTCAAATTTTCCCTAGTGATATACTCTTCGCCTATATAATAAGGAAGACCACAAACTGAATAAGAAATATCCGTATCTCTTTCATAGATGACAATTTCATTTTCTATATTGTTTCTTCTTGCTTTAGCTGCTACCGAAGTTCCCGCAGCTACCGATCCAATAATGATAATTCTCATGTTTACTCTCTCCCTATATGCATACTTATTTATTATGATCTTATTATAACAAGAAAAATCATTTACGTCCTTTTGATAAAAAGAGAGATGACCAAAAATCCTTTTGATCATCTCTTTAACCTAATTCAGTTTATCAAATATTTGCCTATCATTTAATTAATTCTACTAACTCTTTACCTTTTATCTCTTCACTCTTCCATGGTATTACTGCAAAATTACCTTGGGCAATTTCATCTACTTTATTAATCCATGGAATTTCGTTCAGTGCTTTTGTTTTTAATAATGGACTTTGGGTATTGGTCATTAGTATGCTTGAATTAATAACCCACCATTTGTTATTAATTCCTGCTCTTTTTAAATCCTCTTGCAATCTCATTGCTTCATATACAGGAGTTGCTTCGGGAAGGGTTACAATAACAACCTCTGTTTCTTTTTCATCCCGTAATCTAGGCAATAGTTTTTTTACTGATTCTGGTATATCACCGTGAGACTTTTGTATTTCTTTATGATAACTTTGTGTAGCATCTAATAGCAATAAAGTATGACCTGTAGGTGCAGTATCAATGACCACAACCTCATCATCAGCCTTATCTACAATCTCAGCAAAGGCGCGGAATACGGCAATTTCCTGTGTGCAGGGTGAGCGAAGGTCTTCTTCTACATAGGCAATGTCTTCTTCCTTCATTGTCTCCCTTGCCTTTGCCAAAACGGCCTCTGTATAATTCTGCAGTTCTTCTTTCTCATCAATCTTACTTACGGTAATTCCATGACCTTCTTCTACTATAAACTTTAGATGATCGGCTGGATCAGTAGTTGTTAAATGGACTTTTACACCTTTCGCTGCAAGTCCAATGGCAATAGCCGCTGCTAGGGTAGTTTTTCCAACTCCACCTTTCCCCATAGCGAAAATTACTCTTTTCTGCGATACGTAAAGATCTTCAATTAAATCTTTAACTTTTGGCAACTTTTCTTTGTTTAGTTTATAGTTTTGTGTTTCTAGATAATTTTCTTTTAATAGCATTCTTATATTTTTTATTCCTGTGATATTATATGCACGCAGGGGAATCCGATAGGTTTCAATATCTTTTAAATACTCAGGGATATTCTGTAATGCTCCTTGTTGTTTAGCATATAGTTTATCTGCCACTTCATCATTTTCAATATCTAGCTCCAATACACCATTGATGACTAATAGTTGATTGTTAACCCCTAGCTCCTTTAGTTCTTTTGAAGCTCTCTCTGCTTCTTTCAGTGGAGAATATTCAGCTCTAGCGAGTAAGACGAGTGTTGTCATTTTCCCGTCAGCTAGGGTATTCACTGCATTCTTGTATACTTCTTTTTTACTTTCAAGGCCTGCCAATTGACCTAGACAAGATGCGCCGTGGGTATTTTCACTAATAAAATTACTCCATGCAGATGGTAATTGTAACATTCGTAAGGTATGACCCGTTGGTGCTGTATCAAATAGTATATGATCATATTCTGTTTGGGTTTTTTCATCTGTTATAAAGTTAGAAAACTCATTAAAAGCAGCAATTTCTACAGTACATGAACCCGAAAGTTGTTCCTCCATATTCTGTATAACACTTGGCGGGAGCTTCCCTTTGTAAGGTGCAATAACGGACTCCTTATAAGCCTTGGCAGCTTCTTCCGGATTCAGGTTAGCTACCACAAGATTCGGCACCTCTTGGATAGGAGTACCTTTACTATCAAGATCAATTCCAAAAACATCCTGCAAATTGGATGCCGGATCTGTACTGACCAATAATACTTTTTTCCCTTGGTCGGCTAAAGTAATTGCAGTCGCACAAGCCGTTGAAGTTTTTCCAACTCCCCCTTTGCCTGTGAAAAATAAATACTTTGTCAAATTTATATTATCTGGATTAAATACTTTATACATGTAACACCCTCCTATTTTTAACTTAGCCAGTCTTACATTATATTACTATATTCAATTATAATCATATGGTATTCTTATTATTTTGTCAATAGCATCCAAATCCCTATAAGAGTTTATTTTCTAGTGCAAAAAATAGCAAGAATATCGGGCCAAGCCCTCACTCTTGCCATTTCTATTTGAAAGTTATAGTGTTTGTTGATTTTGTAACAAAATCCTACGTATTAACAACATCCACCATCACAGCAACATCCACTATTTTCATCTGGAGCAATAGTTGTAAATTCTTCTTTAGGTAGCCCTGACCATTGGGCAAATTCATCATCTGTTGGATATGCCTTCGTCTTAACTACTTCCCCATCCACAATTGTAATAGGCAATACTTCTACTTCTTCTTTCATCAAATACTCATTAACTTTCTTATTATCGATAAATGCTTGTGGCTCATTAGAAAGACCATAGCGAGCTATGGAAATACCCTTCTTAGTCAGATTATTAATGATAGTAGCCACTCTTAGCAGTTCTGGATCAATACCAGGTCCACAAATTCCTGTTGCACAACACATCGCTGGATCATAAATTTCAATTTTACTCATTTATATCTCCCCTTTTATTAATTATCTTTCAATAGAATATGATTATAGTTCAATGTAATCATATTCTATTGAAAAGGTGCTAAGCACCTGTGTTCTCTATAGGCCCACATTCATAGTTTTGTTCCCTGTACATTCTTAACTTCTCTACATCTTGCTGATATTGAGGATGCTTTACAAGATCTTCATCTAATAGTGTCTTTATAAAAGAATGCTCTGTTAATATATCGGTATTAATACCATAGTAGACCCACTGAGATCTTTTTTCACTATAAATAATCCCTGCATCACGAAGTTTCGCTAAATGCCTAGACACGTTAGACTGGCTACTTTGGAGTATAGCTTCAATTTCGCATACACATAGATTTTCAACTCGTAATAAATTGACAATACTAAGTCTAGTTCCATCCCCTAATGCTTTTAGTACTCGTGTTAAATTCAATTTGACCTACCTCCTTGCCATCTAATCTAACTTATAAGAAAAGACTTGGTTTCGACAAGTCCTCAGACGAAGGTCGAAGCCTTAGTCGTTCTTATTTGGAATCGAGAAAGTGATATACTTTCTGATTCCGTAAAATATACGGACAAGTCTACAGTATTTCTACCTACTTTTCTATATTATATGACTATATTCATTTTTAATCATATGATATAGATTCTACTTTGTCAAGTTGTGATCTAGGATATTTCTTGTATACTTTTAAGTATTGAACTACTACATTTTTCTTGCGACAATAACACAAATTAGACGTTTAGGGACAGACTACAATATTCCTTGCCCATAAACAATCTCCGCAGGACGGTTGATTTCCCCAACAATCTGCTTCGTTAGTCTGCGCCATAACACAACCATCTCCCTGGCGACAATCGATACATGACGGATATTGCACATTTCTAACCATCCATCGAAAAACTGCATATTTAGGATCTTGCCAAATTTCGCTCAATGTCTGATTTAATACATTTCCAAAGTTATGGGCCAGCATGGTTTTCTCACGCCCCAAAATATAACAATTATAACTGTGCATAAACGCATAGCACGGGCTAACATTCCCTTGATGAGTAATCACCAATGCCTTATCTTGAACAAACTTGCACGTACGTTGTGTCCTAAGCTGAAAATCGGGGGAAGACTTAACAGAAAGCAAGGGCGATTCCCAACCAAACCCTTCAAGGTTAGTATTAGCATTATATATTATTTCATTTTTCATACTATCATGATATGGTAAAACATTTGTTATGATGAAACGATTCGCACCTAATTCATCAACTATAGATCGCATCGTCGGTAATCTACTAAAATTAGTTTTAGTTGCTACAAACTCGACACCTAACTGTGGAGTTCCTTTGTTCATCTTCTCTTTTAAAGCTTGTAACATACGAATGTTACGTGTTACATCCTCAAAACTGCCCCCTGGCCTAATCTGACTAAAAGAGTCTTCATCCGGTCCATCTAAGGAGATATAAATCCAATCAAGCCCAATATCGATCAATTGAGCTGCAACTTTAGATGTCAACAAAGATCCGTTTGTAATCATTTCTGTAACATAGCCCAGACTTTTGCAGTTAGCTAGCATATCTATCATTCTTGGATGAGACAAGGGTTCTCCAAACCCGCCAAAATGAACTGTCTTAAGATTAGGTAAGTCGGCCATATCCTTTAGCAGCTTCTCAAATACCGACCAGGTCATATGACCAATATCATCACTCCATGAGTGCCGGATACATGTAATACAGGAGTAGTTACAGCTCGTAGTAGGCTCGATATAAATTTTTTTCACATCAAGCTTAAGTGGCAATTCAATCGTCTCTTCTCCTGTATTAAATCGATACACCCCCATTATGTCACCCCGCCTCATAATGTTGCTATTCTCCTATTCATTTAATCATCTACTGAGCTCCAATATCCAGCCTTAGCTCATAATTCTACTATCGCTTAGGAGGTTTATGCCCATATTTAATGACTTCAATATCATCAATTGTTACCATTCCTTCTTCTAACATCTCATCCAAAAAGGGTAATAGTTTATTAATGTATTCTTCACTGTCAATGATCTCGACAAGTATTGGTAAGTCGCTAGAAAGATCCAATATTTTCGCCGAATGAATGCGGCTGTTAGCCCCGTAGCCCATAAGCCCACGAAATACCGTTGCTCCCGCCATATCCAATTCCTTCGCTTTCTCAACTATCCCTTGATATAAGGAGTGTCGCTTCCAGTGGTCGGACTCTCCGATATAAACTCGCAACCGTTTTGCTTTACTCGCAATTTTAGGCACAATCTTTTCCTCCTTTATTATTGGAATTTTCCGTATTATTCTTTAATTTTCTATAAGCTACTCTCTCCCAAAAAAATTTTCTATTTATATTCTTTTTCCTATTAAAAGGCAAACTCCTGCAAAGTTAGGCCTCCTTGCAGGAATTTGTATTTTTTATCGATTAGATTTTGTTAAACTTACTACTTTTACTACTTCTTTATCTAATATATTTTGAAAAGAGGTTACAGATTTCTTTTTTGGTGAATATTCATTTAGATTATGCTGCTTTTTAAAATCAATGTGGTTAATATGCAGTACTGGAATAATCATCTCAATCAATCTCCATTTTCCATTTTTTAACATATATTCGTTATTTGGGAATAAATCCCTCTTCGCAGTTTCATACAAATAGCAACAAGAAAATCGCATTAACACAATCCATTATTTCCGCATATGTTATCTAACTATAGTCAGTATGATCAAGTAAAAATGCTAACAATCAAGGGAAGTGTTATCATGGCTTTAAAATCTGATTTTCAGAATACCTTGGAATTTTTTATATTCTCAAATCTTCCCATACTTATGAATTCAGCGAATGCTATGAATGTAGTGGTTTCTAATGAGATTATTCCTACTACTCCCACGGCTCCTCTTACTCCTATATCCACTACTCCAACTTCTGCTACAGCACCTGTACTCGTTATCACGCCAGAGACTTTAAAGGCACTGCAATCTTACACGATAAATAATTTTCCTAATATCGGATTACCTTCAGATATTGCCCAAATAGCAAAGGATTTTATTGCAAATCTTCCTCCACTTATTCCAATTACTCCTACTACTGCTGCGCCTATTACCACCGTTACTCTTACATAAAAACATCCCTTTGCACTCAGACTAAGCGACGGTTCATGTTATGATAAGCGTAGGTTAAGTGATAATGGGGGCGTGTTAATAGCATGAGCCTGGCGCGATCCTTATAGCAACAAGATTCACTTGAAATTTTTAGTATAACAAGTAAAGGGTTAGCTTAAAATGTTATACTTTCTTTCTGTTATAGCAGAAAGGCTACGCCCCTTGCATTGCGCAAGAGTTGTAGCCTTTCTGTGCTATTACATTTAATTATTTTTCAGGTCAACTTCTTGACTTGTTGCTTTATCCAGAGATGGCATTTCAATGTCGATCTTTATTCTTTTTTTCATGAAATCATCAAGTAGGGTATACACAACAGGTACAACCACTAAGGTCAAAATGGTTGAAGTAATCAAACCACCGATAATCGCATGAGCCATAGGAGCACGTGCTTCGGCCCCTGGTCCAATTCCTAAGGCTAATGGAAGCATCCCAAAGATCATTGCTGTTGTTGTCATCAGAATTGGACGCATCCTGACAACAGCCGCTTCCACTAATGCCTGATTTCGTTCTACACCTTCTCCTATACGCTGCTTAGCAAAGTCAATCAGCAAAATCGCATTCTTGGTTACTAGGCCCATCAGCATAATAATCCCAATAAGAGACATCATACTGAGCATACTATTAGCAATTAAGAGGCCTAATATCGCACCTATAATTGCTAATGGCAATGCCAACATAATAGCAAAAGGTTCAATATAGCTTTCAAATTGAGCAGCCAATACGAAGAAGATAAACAGCACCGCTGCAGCCAAGGCCATTACAATGCCCTTAAAAGCATCTGCCATTTGTTGTGATTGACCGGTAGTTACAAATTTATATCCTTCTGGTAATTTGACCTCTGCCAACTTTTTGTTTAGCGCTGTATTAAAATCACCAAGAGAGACACCGGTTAAATTTGCTGAAATGGTAATTTGTCCCTGGCGGTCATACCGCTTGATTTGCGTCGGACTTGTTGCATATACCATCTTGGTTACCTGTGATAAAGGAACCATGACAGCTTGCCCATTTTTATCTCGATTAGAACTTGCTGCATAAATATTGTTTACATCTGCTAAACTCTTCCGATCACCAGGTGCTAAGATGAGTCTTACATCATAAGAATCATCTTCATCCCTATACTGAGTTACTACTGTTCCGTTAAACATAGTTTGAAGGGTTGTCGCAATGTTGGAAGTCGACACACCAAGATCGGCAGCCTTATCACGATCTATCACAATTTGGGCGTCAGGTTTCCCAGCTTCATAGCTGGAAGAAACATCAATCGCACCTGGAGTGCTAGCCATAATTTGCTCTACTTGTTCCGCAATCTCAGCTAATGTATCTAAAGATGTTCCCTGAATAACAAGAGAGATTGGTTTACCGCCAGACATACCTGATTTCTTTGAAACACTGACTTGCACTCCTGCAATGCCATTTAATTTTTCACGAAGATCTGCAACAATCTGGTTGTCACTCATTTTACGGTCGCTCTTTGGTGTTAATTTTGTAAAAATATTAATATTGTTAATATCCGCAGAACTATAGGTTAGTGTTACTTCTGGTACGGTGCGGATAATTTGGGACATGCTGTCTGCAATCTCACCAACAACTTGTGGGCTCTGACCAGCATCGACAGTTGCAGACACGGTAATTTCACCAGCATCGGAATCTGGAACAAAAGTTGAACCAAGGAAAGGTACCAGCATTAAGCTGCCCACAAATAATGCACCAGCAATGGCCATTATTTTTTTCCGATGTCCTAATGCAAATTTTAGAAATTCTCCATAGCGTCCTGTCCAGTACTCAAACTTTTCATTCCATTTACTCCACAGTCTCCCTAATTTACTTGTAGATTCCTTATGACCGCCTGATAAATATTTGGCCGACAACATGGGAGTCAGTGTAAAAGCAACAAATAAGGAGACCAGAACACTAACTGCTACCGTAATACCAAATTGTTTAAAGAATTGTCCTATTATGCCAGTCATCATGCCTACTGGCAAGAATACAGCAACTAAAGTAAGGGTTGTTGCCGTAACTGCTAGACCAATCTCCGCCGTCCCCTCGGCAGCAGCCTTAAATTTGTCCTTACCCATTTCAAGATGGCGGACTATATTCTCGATGACAACAATCGCATCATCGATCAACAAACCTACTGCTAAGGACAAGGCTAACAAGGACATGGTATTTAGCGTAAAATCTAGCATTTTCATGGCTAAGAACGAGGTAATAATGGAGGTCGGGATGGCTATGGCCGCGATCATGGTGCTACGCCAATTACCTAAGAAGAGGAATACGATGGCAACAGCCAATAGGCCCCCAACAACCAAATTAAACAAAACGTCATGAATCGATTCGTTAATATTTTTAGAATTATCTCTTACCAATACCAATTCAACACCAGCTGGTAAATCCTTTTTTATATTTTCCAACTCTTTCTTTGCTGCTTCCACAACTTGCACAGTATTGCTACCGGACTGTTTCATAATATCCAAACCAATAGAGGATTTATCATTCAGCTTTGTTACGGTTGCTGCATCTTTTGTTGAGTCCTGTATCGTTGCAATATTTTTCACATACAGTTGTACTCCATTTCTTTGAGTAATGGGAATATTTAACAACTGATTAGGAGAAGTCAGATTACCCACTGATCGCAAACTAGTTTCCCGCTTGCCATCAGTCACCTTACCTCCAGGAGTGTCCATATTTTCACTGCGTATACTATTCATTATTTCTGAAACGGTCAGATTGTAAGCAGCGATTTTATTACTATCCATATTAATTTTAATTTCCCGATCTATACCGCCCTGCACATTTACAGCTGCGACTCCATTGATTGCTTCTAATCTTTTTACAATGGTATCATCGGCAATAATGGTTAATTCCCTTGGACTGAGGTTGCCTGTAATTGCAATGGAAGCAACAGCTGTATCAGATGGATCGAATCTTGTTACAATAGGATCATCTGCTTCATCAGGTAACACACCTTGCATTCTGCCGACTTTATCGCGAACATCTTGGGCAGCAGTTGCTGCTGAAGTTTCAATGGTAAATTGGATAACCGTTGTGGATACCCCTTCTTTTATTGTAGACGTTACATGTTCTATCCCTGGCACAACACTGACAGTTTCTTCAACCTTTTGTGTGATTTTTGATTCAACCTGTTCTGGTGATGCACCAGGATAGGTGACGGTAACGGCTACAACGGGAATTTCAACATTTGGATATTCATCCACATTTAAAGAAATGTAGCTAAATAATCCTAAAACGACAAGTGCCAGAATTGTCACTGTTGCAAAAACTGGCCGTTTTAAGCTTATATCAGTCAATATCATGGCTTTCTCCTCTACTCTACTATTTTAACTACATCACCGTCTTTAAGTTGGCTCACATTACTTACAGCTAACTTATCACCAGGTTGCAGTCCAGATTTAATCTCAATACTGTCACCAGTCGCAGTGCCAACTTCAACTTGTTGACGAGTAGCTTTATCGTTTGCTACGGTATAGACATAATAAATTCCTTGTTTCTGAATAATTGCTGCCTGAGGCACAGTCAAAATCTGTACTGCTTCACCTGTGGCTAGCTGGATTTTGCTAAACATACCGCCTTTTAAGGCACCATCTGTATTATCTAGCTTCACTTTTGTACGGAACATCCGGTTGGTTGAACCAGCTTCTGGATTGATTATATCCACAGTACCGGCAAACACTTTGTCAGCATAAGTATCAACTGTAACTTCTGCTGGCTGACCCTGTTTTACCATACCTAAATCCTTTTGTTCAATATTAACAACTGCGTATACTTCGCTAATATCCTGAACCGTCATGAGCGCTGCACCGGGAGAAACAACTTGACCGACAGTCGCTGTTACGTTAGCAACCACACCATCTACCGGAGCTGTAATAACACCATAGCCATACTGTTGTTCAGCGTTACTTTGACCATTCGCTGCGCTAGACAGGTCTGCCTGGGCAATTTTCTTTTTAGCCTCAGCAGCATCTAAGGTTTGCTGAGACACAGCTCCTTGCCCATATAATGTTTGATAACGGTTGTAGTCTGTCATTGCCAGATCATAGTTAATTTGGGCTTTCGTCACGGCGTCCTGTGCGGTGCGCACAGAGTTTGCCAATTCAACACTTTCTAATCTAGCTAAGGCATCACCAGCATTAACGTGCTGACCTTCTTGCACCATAACTTGCTCGATGCGTCCTGCGAGTTTAGCACTAATCGCTGCCGATGTTTTGCCTTCAATTGAGCCATTTAACATTAATTTGGGTACTGTATTTATATATTGTGCTTCTGCAATCTTTACATTTACGCCTGTAGCGTTGGTTTGCAATTGGGTCTTTCCACTAGAAAGTGCGCCGCTGCGAAATACTACAACTAATCCAATAAATATTACGATTGGAATAATCCAAAATTTAAATTTGAAGCCCTTCATCAAGTATGCCCTCCTAAGTTCATATACATATTTGTTCTAAGTAACTACTCACGCGCATTACATACCGACTAGTCGGTATGTAATGCATGAAGGAATTGATTCATTCCTTTTTATCATTTACCCTAATAAGCTGCCAAAGACTATTCATCACTTGCTGGTGCATAGCTGGGGTATTTAGATTTTTGCCTAAAACATTCAGCCCACTGGAAATAGAAAGTACAATGGTCGCCACGACCTCGGCATCTACATCTCTTCTGATTTCCCCTGTTTCTTGAGCCACCTGTAACTTTTCTGTTATTAGATTTCGTAATTCCAACTGCCCCTGATCAATCCGCTCTTGAATCTCAGGAAAATTATGCATCACCTCTAATGCAAGACTTGCATTATTAGCGCGATAATCCCCTTGCTTAATATTGAGTAGACGTTCAATGTAAACTTCTTGCTCCCCGCTTAACAGAAGGTTCAAAGTCCCGCGAAAAGTTTTTTCTTTGTTTAAGAATTCCGTATATTTTTTTCCAAAATAATCAAACAAAAAGCAAATACCTGCATGAAATAACTCTTCCTTACTTCCAAAGTAATGATATATTCCACCTTTGGTAATACCAACTTCATTTGCTACATCCATGAGAGACACATTCCTGTATCCACGCAATAAAAATAGTCTTAAAGCGGCTAAGATTATATTATCTTTCGTCAAAATTTCTCCCCCTTAAAACGTACCTACCAGTCGGTATGTTTTTATTATCCATCAATCCTGCCTTGCTGTCAATACAATTTTAAATCCCTGTGATTCACTTGCGTTGTAATCACAGGGATTCTTCAGAAATCTAAATTATGCTATGCCCTCCATCCATATGCAGAACAGTCCCAGTTACAAAACCGTTCGTTACTAAATATAGTACTCCTTTGGCTACATCTTCTGCTTGACCAATTCTTTGTACAGGTAATTTATTAGCTACTCCATTGTAAAAACTATCACGCATGTCTGCTGGCATTTTACTACGTGCAGGCGTATCAATAATACCAGGCGAAACAACATTGACACGGATAGGCGCAAGTTCTAGAGCTAAGGTTTTCCCAAGATTGGCAACCGCCGCATTTATTGCTCCAAGGATTGCTGAGCCAACCATGGCTTTGAAAGCTACAACTCCTGAAAACAGGGTAATTGATCCCTTAGGTAAAATTTTTAGTGCTCCATACTTGGCTACATAGTACTGACCCCAGAATTTATTTTCAAACATTTGGCGATCTTGAGCTGTATCTGTTGTTAGAAAAGCTCCTCCTGATGTTTCCGCCGCAGTAACGATTAAATGATCCAATGGCCCTACAGTCTCAAAAAAATCCTTTACCTCTGTTTCTTGAGTACTGTCCAATATATAAGAAGTTACATTCCCATCTAATTTTGCTTTTGCTTTCCTGAGCTTTTCTTCTGAGCGGCTGGCTATCGTAACCCTCGCACCTTGTAACAAAGCAAGTCTTGCTGTCTCTATACCAATTCCAGAACTTCCACCAATGATTATAATATGTTTATCCTTTAGCATTTTTTATTACCTCCTATTTATCAATTATGCTGATGAGGCAATTGTAGCAACATTACTTTTCTTTGTGAAGTAGTGTAAATTAATACACATAGTTACCTAATAGGAAGTTTTTTGTTTTATAAGCAGTTTCTGCAAATAATATTTTGATAAAAGAAAAAAAGAACCCTAAGGTCCTCTTCTTTGTATTTCCGATTTCTATAAAGTTAAGCCAAATCGCTTTAGCTCTTTAAAAATACCTTCTAACTTCTTCCCCTTTTCTGTTAGGGAATACTCTACACGCGGAGGAACTTCTGGATATACTTTTCTTGTTAAGATCCCCTGTTCTTCCAGTTCGCGCAGTCTTAAGGAAAGTGTCTTCGGACTGATTCCATTCATAGATCTTTGTAAATTACTGAACCGCATCGTACCTTCAATAAGTAAGTCTCGAATAATTAAAAAGGTCCATTTTGTTCCAATAACATCCAGCGTCTTAGCAATTGGACAAGGTGTTCCTGGCGTTCCTTTGGTTAGCATAATAGGCTCTAGCATATCCATAGAAATCTCCCCTGAAAAAGTATTCTCTTCTTTTTGCATTATATCATATAACTATCTTCTCAGGAGATGTAATCGCCATTCCCACTGATTCATAAGGCTTAATTGAAAAAACTACAGTTACCTTCAATCTTCCCAATGCATAGCACGTTTAATAGCTTTTTGCCAACCTTTATATAAAGCTGTGCTTTCTGCAACATCCATAGCAGGATCAAAACGATTATCAAGTTGCCAAGTCTTAGCAAGTTCTTCCTTCGTTTTCCATACACCAACAGCCAAACCTGCAAGATAAGCTGCACCGAGAGCAGTTATTTCAGTAATCTTAGGTCGTTCAACGGGAACACCTAAGATATCAGCTTGAAATTGCATCAACAAATTATTTTCCACAGCACCGCCATCTACTTTTAGTGCTTGTAAATGAATACCAGAATCCGCTTCCATTGCACTCAATACATCTTTGGTTTGATATGATATAGAATCTAGTGTTGCACGAACAACGTGAGATTTACTCGTTCCACGAGTCAGTCCCAAAATTGCGCCACAAGCTTTTGCATCCCAGTATGGAGCACCAAGACCAGCAAAAGCAGGTACTACATATACACCAGCAGTATCTTTTACTTTTTGGGCATAATATTCAGAATCAGGGGCATCTTCCAGTATTTTTAGATCATCTCGTAGCCATTCAATAGCAGATCCAGCAACAAAGATACTACCTTCTAAAGCATAAGTGACTTTATCATTTAAACCCCAGGCAATGGTCGACAATAATCCATTTTTAGATTCAAAGACTTCATTACCAGTGTTCATTAAGAGAAAGCAGCCTGTACTATAAGTATTCTTAGCCATTCCAGGCTTGAAACAAGTTTGACCAAATAATGCAGCTTGTTTGTCACCTGCGGCACCTGCAATCGGCACAGCAGCACCAAAAATTCCAGGATCAGTATTACCATATACTTCGCTGGAAGATTTCACTTCAGGAAGGATACATGCAGGTACTGTCAAATATTCTAGGAGCTTTTTATCCCATTTCAATTCACGAATATTATACATCAAGGTACGGGATGCATTGGAGTAATCTGTAACATGCACTCTGCCATTTGTCAATTTCCAAATGAGCCAAGTATCAATCGTTCCAAACAGTAATTCACACTTTTTGGCTTTGCCTCGAGCACCTTCTACATTGTCCAAAATCCATTTTACTTTAGTACCTGAAAAATAGGCATCAACAACTAAACCTGTTCTTTGTTGGAATTCAGGTTCCAACCCTTTTGCTTTTAACTCATTACAAATATCGATACTCTGACGAGATTGCCACACAATTGCATTATAAATAGGTCTACCAGTTGTTTTATCCCAGACTACTGCCGTCTCCCGCTGATTGGCAATACCAATAGCGGAAATATCTGAAGCACTCAAACCCGCTTTATTTAGAGCATGTTTTATAGCCTCCATTTGCGTGCTCCAAATTTCATCCGCATCATGTTCAACCCAGCCAATTCTAGGAAGAATTGGTGAAAATTCTTTTTGCGCTACTGCAACTATATTAGAATCTTGATCAAAAATAATAGCCCTGCTACTTGTTGTTCCCGCATCAAGAGCCATTATATATTTTTTACCCATAAAAAATCACTCCTTGTCATATTAACTTATCTTTAGCCTCTGAGAACGTCCCATATACTTGTTCATCACACAATTTTATATTATATGCTTTTCTAGCCTAAAAATAAAATACTTACAAAGGGCTTCTAAAGGCATGCACTTGGAGTATGGCCTGTAAAATTAGAATTTGTCGAATTAATGTAGTATTTCAATTATATTGTTACTATCATAGCTCAAATAGAAATGATGCCACGATCTTCCCATTATTCTATTTCTTTCATACTATGATATACTATTAATACATGAAAGGAGCTGATCTTATGTTTAGAACAAATAACGCTGAGTCTGTATTGTGTGGGGAGGTGCTAATAAAATAGCTTATCTGCCCTCCCCCAATCTTTTAACAAGAAACGTTGGGAGGATACATTAAATTGAAAAAAGTAAATTTATATAAAGTCGGACTAACCGACAGCTTAGCCCAGGAAGCAAGTTTATACCAAGGATTATACCTTGCAAGGGTTTCAGTACAATATAAGGATTTATACAAGGTTATTACAGAACATGGAGAAATACATGCCGAGATTTCAGGGAAAATTGGTTTTATGGCCAAGAATCATTCAGACTATCCCGTTGTCGGGGACTGGGTCATGGTTGACCGTTACGATGCTAATGGAGGCAATGCCATCATTAGCCATATCCTTCGCCGCAGAAGTGCATTTGAACGCAAGGCAGCAGGAACGTCCAACCAAAACCAGATCGTAGCCACGAATATTGATACTGTATTTATCTGCATGTCGTTAAACAACAACTTTAATCTACGCCGCTTGGAAAGATATCTCTCTATTGCTTGGGACAGTATGGCAACCCCTGTTGTTGTTCTGACAAAGTCTGATCTATGTGACGACATATCAACTAAACTTTCCCTGGTATATTCTGTCGCTATTGGTGCAGATGTACTTGTGACTTCCAGCATGGATCATAACGGGAATATTGGCCTAAACAAATATATCTATACAGGGAAAACAGTTGCATTCATCGGCTCTTCTGGAGTCGGCAAATCCACATTGATCAATCGCATTATGGGTGAGGAAATGCTTGCCACTAAGGAAGTTGGTGCTGCTGATAAGGGACGGCATACCACAACCCACAGACAACTAATGATTCTACCAACAGGTGGCGTGGTCATAGACACGCCGGGAATGCGTGAACTACAAATAGAAAGCGCTGATCTCTCTAAGTCCTTTGCTGATATAGAGGAATTGGCAGCTAATTGCCGTTTTTCTAACTGCAGGCATCAGAGGGAACCAGGCTGCGCCGTTCAGGAGGCCATTAGCAATAAGATCCTATCCGCTGATCGTCTTAGCAACTATCAGAAGCTACAAAATGAGATGAAATATCAAGGGATGACCTCTAGGCAAATGGAGCATGAAAAAATAAATCGATTGTTTGGCGACATGGGCGGCATGAAGCAAGCAAGAACATTTGTTAAGGAAAAGAACAAACGGAGATAATACAAAAGATCCTAAATCCGACTTAACTCTGATCTTTCTATCAAATAAAAAATTTCGGCAAGGTTCTTTGCAACCTTGCCGAAATTTTTTATTATTTAATTACCCCAATTTTGATTTCATGGCCAACTAAGTGATCATTAGGAAATTCCCAGTCAGTAAGAAATTTATACTTCTTAGCGTAAGGCTTAAATAACTCTAACACTTTTTCTTTATTGCCATCCTTATGGTTATATATATCAGGTAAAATAGTGAGGTAAATTGACTTATCGCGTTCTTTTAAAAGTAAGGTCTGGTAAGTCAGCGTTACAGGTGTCCCAATATCTACCAATTGATATAACTCCTCAACATCCGCATTATGCATGCGGATACAACCACCAGAGACAGGATACTCAATATCCCAATCTTTATTAGTACCATGAATTCCATAAGCAGGACTAAATTCCATCCATCGACTGCCTAGAGGATTATCCGCTCCTGGGGGAACAGGTGTCTTATCCGAAAAACCCGAGCCAGGAATCCATGTAGGATCTTTTTCTTTGTAGAATATCTTATAATTACCCACAGGGGTTCTTTCATAAGCAGTTCCAAGAGCAACTGGGTATTGTTTTAGCAGCTCATCATTATCATACAGCCTTAATACTAGCTCAGGTATATTAAGGCGAATTTCAGGCGTGGCCCAAGCAGCGGATTGAAAGCAACTAAGTAACAGCGTGACTATAATTAAGATTTTCATTTAAATCCTCCTTTCAGGTAGCAGGATAACAAGTAAGCTAAAGCGAATATTGTGGTAATACATTCCTACAACAGGTGGTGACTTTAATGTCCATAAGATATTGTAAACTTTGGTTTACTACTATATTAGTAGTACTTTTTCTGTCAAGTACTTCTGTTCTAGCAGCACAAGCTGAGCAACCAAGTACCGAAGGTCTCTTAGGTTCAGTGCAATCGGTTCTTGAAGAAAGACTTACCATATCCCCTGACGAGCAAATACATTCTGTTGAAGCTATCAGTAAAACACAATATGATGAGGCTGGCTTTATTACTCACATCATTTGGTACAAGAATCAAATGATCTATCGTGAAAAAAGCAACCTTTATGATGCCGCTCACCGCTTTATCGGCACAGCAAGCTATCAGCAAGACGGCTCTTTCCTACAGGACAGCGCCTACGATTATGACAAGCTAGGCCTATTGCGGCAAGTACGTTTTCTCAAACCTGACGGTTCTAATTTTCTAAAAAAAGTATTCCACTATACTCCGAAAGGGCTAGTGAGCCAACAGCTTCGTTTTGATTCCTCTGATACATTACAAGGACAAGATACCTTTGATTATACCACAAAAGGTAAACTTAGCGCCACTTACCATTATGATGCTAAAGGCGCACTCATTTCAAAAGAAACCTACGAATATGATAAGTCAGGCAATATCAACCAAGAATGTGTCTATGAGGGAGCAACTAACAAGTCTCCGCTAAAAACGATTCTCTACGATACTGAAGGCAGGAAAGTTTCCGAGACCAATTATGCACCAAGTGGTGTTAAAACCCGTGAATTCCTCTGTGAGTACAATGCAGTTGGAAACAAAATTAAGCAAATCCACTATCGTGGTGATGGCACAAAGTATGCTGAAACACGATACAACGAGCGAGGCCTACCAAAAACATACCTAAACTATACGGCTGATGGCTTAGAGGAATGCAGTGAAGAATATCAATATGAATATGACGCAGTAGGCAACTGGATAAAGCAAACTGTTACTACCTGCCCTAATGAAAACAATCCACAACATGTTCGCCCCCTTGAAATTATCCAGCGCACCATTCATTATTATTAGTGTATGATCAAAGTGCCAAAAGGCTTCTGTCAAACATTGAGTTTGACAGAAGCCTTTTGGGTTTCTCATTACGAACATTAACAAACATTGATTATTTGCTGCCCTAGTACTATATAGTATCTTTTAGGCCACAATAATGACCGGAGTTCCATATTGAACCATCTTGTATAATTCCTCTAAATCTTTGTCCTGTAAAGCAAGACAGCCTTCAGTCCAATTTATCTTTTCTTTGGTTAAATCTTCCCGTCCTCCATGTATTCCAATCCACCCTCCAAGCGCAGTATTCTGAGGAGGCTGTACTTTCTGATCATTTGCCGAGACAATCTCTTGATACTGGTTTAAACTAATAAGATTATTATCTATGCCTTTTTGAGCATGAGCTGGATCAGGATAACTCAGCCCCATCCATTTCTGACCTAAGTAAGGATGATTATTTAACAGTTCTTTATCAGTAATAAAAAACTGTCCTTCTGGTGTACGATTATCTCCTTGCCGTTGCTTATCACCTTGGGCGTTTACACCTGATACACATAAAAAACTTTTCAACGGTTTACCTTGATAAAATACTGTCATTTTATTAACAGATTTCTCCACTAGTACAACCGTCTCTTGTTGTGCTGTAAGTTCTTGTAGTTCCTGTCCGTAGGCTGCTTCTACTACCGGAGCACTCAGCGAGAAACCACAAAATAGCATAATTGTACTAAAGACAATTAGCAAATTCCTATTCACTAATAAATACACCAACTTTTTTGTAAAGTATGACTTGATTCACGGGACTTAGTACCCACTAGCTCCTATCATCACTAAGACAACTGAGATTTAAAAGTCCTAGGTCAGTGAATAAAATCAAGATTCTTATTCGCCAAATAATGTTATCTTCCTGCATCTTTCCCATTATATTTTTTATCCATCAATTTCTTTTAATACTCTTTCTTTGAAATTTTACAATATATCATTTTTAGTATCGGGGTAAAGCTCAATTTCAGGCATTAACAACGCTACTAAACTTCAATTTTTTCTTAAATCCCTTATGAGTATCAGGACTATATCCTGCAGACTCATAAAACTTGCAAGCATCGATTCTAGAACTTTCTGTAACTAAGAGGATCTGACTACAATTGTTATGTACAGCGATTTTTTCCAGTTCAGCTATTAATGCCTTCCCCACGCCTTGGTTCCTGTATTGATTATGAACAATCATATTTTCTAATACCATAAAAGGCTGACAAGTGCCGTATAACTCACCGCAGATCACCCCCATAACAGAGCCGATCAGTTCCTCATTCTGAACAGCACTCAATACTACATGTGTATTTGTTTTGTCTAATTTATCAAACTGCTGATGCATTGCTTCAATACAAGAATCCTCATCCCAAAATTGCTTATATAGCTTTGCTAATGCAGGAATGTCATCTACTATCATATCACGTATGATCATGTTTTCTGCCTCCAACTGGTCTTTACTAACAGGCTCATTAAACTCCTCTTATATGTAACTCATAAAAGGATACCGTTCTGCCTTCAATATTGGAAGGTGATTCCTCTAAGTAACAGGCTCCTATTTTGTCATAAAAACCTTTTGCATTAGGGTCAGATAAAATATATATTTTATCAATATACATTTCTCTGCATTTTTCTTTAAGGCTCGCAATTAATCTTGAGCCAATTCCTTTGCCTATATATTCAGGCAAGATAAAGATGTGTTCTAAACAAAATCCATTACTAATAATGATGTTACCTGCACTAATATCATTGTTTAATTCCACCAATGAAATATACCCAATTACAAATCCCTTCACTTCTGCTACATAAACTACATTGTTTTTTATATATGCTGGACTAATTGTGAGCTCATCCTTCCATATCTCAAAATACTCATTGGGATAATTCCAATATTGTTTTGATGCAAAGGATATATCTGTTAGAATTTTGCCTTCACTTGGTGAAGCTTCTCTAACCGACAAACTCATTTTTATCCCTCCTATATTTGTTAGAGAATTACTATCTCTAACAATTCTGTATTAGTTCGACTATTTCCACCTTTATCCTTTAATCATATCAGCATTACACCAACTCACTATCTGATGCTCTAAGACCTCTCATATGCCCTAGTAAAAATTAAAACTAAGTTACTGGCTTATACATAAGTCCTGCACATCATGTGCAGGACTTATATGTTGAGGTATTCTTATTGATTATCTAGTACAATCTTTCCCTCTATGTATTGAGGTACTATATTGAACTGGTCGGCATGCAAACAATACTCTACATCGTTCATGCGGTCTATATCGTATAATCGCTTGCCATTACGACTCTTAACAGCCATCGCAACTAGATTCTCCTTCGCAGCAGTATACATTAACATAGCGCCTTGGGCTGAGTCGGTCATAATTAGATCGTTTTCTGCTGTTAATAGCTGAACTAATAATCCTGCACAAAGAGTATCTTCTAGAGAAAAAAGCCCATCAGTTCCAGCACATACAATTACAATATCTTTCCCATATTGTTTTGCCTGCCTGCAAACTGCCTTAGCATTCACAAATGAGCCAATTAGAGTACGATATGCTCCTTCTGTCGCCTTTATAGCAATCGTACCATTCGTAGTTGTCATGACAATACTTCTATCCTTTACTGTGTCCTGACAAAATTCAAAAGGTGAATTCCCAAGATCGTAACCCTCAATTTTTATTGACTGTCTTTCACCTGCCAATAACACCGGTCCCATTTGGCTAGCTAGAGTACGTGCATCCTCAATAGATAAAGCGGGAGCAATCGCTTTGCACCCATTTGCAAGGCCAGTAACAATTGAAGTCGTTGCTCGGAATATATCTAAAACTATACAAACAGTATCAGAAAGATCCATAGCAGTAGTCTCTTTTGGTAAAAGTATAATATCAATCTTCATTAATAAGTGTTCTCTCCTTTAGCTTAAGATGGTACAGACATGTCCCAAAACCATTGTTCTCTTGTTAGATCACTAAGTATTAGTTTATCCTTTGCATCTCTTTTTAGCAACTCATCTTGTTTCGTATTATTAATAATTTGAGTGTTATTTTGCAATTTTTGTTTTACTGAAGTTCCTCTTTCACAATTGGGGGCTGATAGCTTCATTAAACTCAAACTCCTTTCCTTTAATTAGACTCTAATCCCAAAGAAATATGGTGTACTCATTTAAAACCTGCTTTTGTCTTAATTGTAATCAATCTCTTTTTATTAGTGAAATACGTATTATGCATCTAGTGTATTTAGATATTAAATAAAGCAAGCTTTAAATAGCTTGCTTTACAGATGTTGTCTTGTTTATTCCTCTAGGCCATAATGGACTTTTGCAAATGTGATGAATTCACGGGCAGCATAAGATAAATATCTTCCCTTTTTCCAAACTAAAGCCAATCGCAGCCATAATTGAGGGTCTGAAAATGGCCGGGAGGCAATGACCTTCATATCAAGACTTCTACATATCTTGCTTGGCAACAAAGCGATACCTAAATTGTCTACTACCATTTGTGTCATCCATTCCCTTTGAGAGGTTTCCAGAATAATTTTAGGTGTAAAGCCAACTTGTTTACAGCCCTCTATGATCGTATCGTGTAAGTTGTAATCGGTACTATATAAAATAAATTGTTCGTTAACCAGCTTGCTATAATCGATAACATCATATTGGGTTAGCTTATTTTCCGGATGCATAATGACTTCGAGCCGATCTTGCTCAAACCAAATTTTTTCATAAAGATCATTTTCAGATGGTGTAAAGATACCAATGTCTAAAAGACCATCTTGAATAGAGGCTTCTACTTTCTTCGGCCCAAACTCATATAAATGAATATGAATATTGGGATATTCTTTCTTAAAGGAACTAAGTAAATGAGAAAAAGTAGTAATCGCAGTAATCTGGGGCAAACCAATGTATATTTTTCCTGATTGCATTTTCTTTAGTCCTCCGAGCTGGGAGGTAATATTTTGAAAAGACGATACAATTTGTTGTGCTTGCTGTAAAATTAATTCTCCTGCATCCGTTAATTCTACAGATTTCGTATCACGATAGAACAAAATGACTCCAAATTGGCTTTCCAATTCTTTAATTGCCCTACTAATAGATGGTTGGGAA
Organism: Pelosinus sp.; assembly: GCA_029239675.1. Classification (GTDB taxonomy): domain Bacteria; phylum Bacillota; class Negativicutes; order DSM-13327; family DSM-13327; genus Pelosinus. The sequence goes on from JARBUM010000006.1 coordinate 104,495, forward strand.
ATATACATCATTTCAGCAGCCTTACTAAAGTTTTTATGACGAGCCACTTCTATAAAACATTCAAGATTTCTTATGTCCATAATTCTTCCTCCTGTTGTTTCTACTTTATAATTCTTATTTCCCCATTGTTTTCACCGAAAACAGTCTTCATTCACCCTTTAGCTCTATAATATCAAATTTTTCAATTGTTTTTATTACATTATTAGTATGTATTGCTTTTTATTGGGAAAAATGTTAATTTAGGGAAGTGAGTTTGTATCTTATGAAGAACAAATAAGTTATATGTGCTACATAGCCATCATAGGAGTAATTATGGATATTGTACGGTTATCATTAATTGGTTCACTAATTGGGACGGTTACGATAGTTTTAATCTACATATATTTATATATTATATACCGTGAACGTTACATGGGTATATGGGCAATCAGTTGGCTTACCCTTCTATCACGGTATGTCCTTTTTGATTCAGGACTACTTCCGTGGAAGCAATCCTTCTTCGGTTTGACCATATATCAATTAATAACTATTGTCAGTACTCTAATGTTTGTCTGGGGTACTCATCTCTTTATAAACAAGCCCTTTAATAAATGGTGGCTATATGGCATTGCCTGCCTATCCATTGTAAGTACTACCTTAAATGTACTATGTTCATCCTTGATTTATAAATTACTGCTCCCCATCTTCACCTGTTGCTTCATTGGTATTTGGATCGGTTTAACTTTTATCCGCCACTTGAAACTGCAGGGAGTTGGCCGACTAATTACTGGCTATGCTTTTATTTTATGGAGTCTTCTCAGCTTAAGCATGCCTTTTGTATTCAATGACTCATGGTTCCCGCCTTGGGGTTATTCGCTTGGTGGAATATTACGCTTAGCGATTGCTATTGGTACTTTAATGGTATATTTTGAGACAACTAGAGCAAATTTAGTAGATAAAGAAACTCAATATCGCCTGTTAGCTGAAAATGCCATTGATGTAATCTATTCATATCAAATACTTCCTGAAAAAAAAATCAAATATATAAGTCCCTCAATTTTTACAATTACTGGTTATTTATCTGAGGAATATTACGCTAATAATCAGCTAGTCTTAGATTTGATACATCCTGATGATAACTCTTTACTTAACGATTTTATTATTAATCTCCCCTACTCTATTAAATTGCCATTGACATTGCGCCTGATTCGAAAAGATAAAACGCCCCTATGGGTTGAACAAAAATGTGTTCCTATCTATGATGAAGAAGGTCATCTCATAGCATTGCAAGGTATTATTCGCGATATCACTTTGCGAATAAAGTTGGAACAAATGTCTTCCGTATTTGATCGGATGACTATGGTAGGCAGTATGGCTGCCACTGTTGCTCATGAAATCAGAAATCCCATGACTACGGTGCGTGGTTACTTACAAGTGATAGGTAGAAAGCAAGAATATCTAAAAGATAAAGAAAAATTCAAATTAATGATTGAAGAAATCGATCGAGCCAATTCCATAATCCGGGAATATCTTTCCTTATCCCGGGAAAAATTAGTTATTTTAAAACAATGCTCTTTAAATACTATTATCGAAGCATTATTTCCCCTAATTCAAGCAGATGCCAATTCTTATAAAGTCTATGTGAATCTTTCTCTTACCTCGATACCCGAATTGTTATTAGATGAAAATGAATTTCGTCAATTACTGCTAAACCTTGTACGTAATAGTATCGAAGCCATGCCAAATGGCGGAGACTTGAATATTCGCACCTTCATGGAAGCTAACCAAGTTGTCTTGTCCATCACTGACCAAGGAGGAGGAATCCCCTCTCACGTGCTTAATAAATTAGGTACACCCTTTGTTACTACGAAAGATACGGGCACAGGTTTAGGCCTTCCTATCTGTTACCAAATAGCCCACAGGCACAATGCTACTATTAAAATCAATACAAGCCATGAAGGAACTACTTTTTTTGTGTACTTCAGTCAAAAATTATCATAACCAATAAATTTTTCCCTTTTTCGGCGAGGAAACTACCTTCGCGAAAAAGGGCTTTTTTTATGCCACAATTATAGATATTTCTACCTTTAATTCTATTTTTTTACATTTTTTACAAGGAATATAAATTTTCTCTCCGTATCCCTTAGGTAAGGGAGGTGATAGTTATGAGAACCTAGTCTTTTACTGAAGGGCTCTTGTATTAACTAACTATTATTGAAGGAGAGATAAGTATGATAAACAGCAATCAAGAAACAATTTCCTGCACAACAGAAACCTCAGAAAATGCAATAAAAATTGGTATAGCCATTACTACTGAAGAAAAAAGAGAAATCTACCATTTTCGTTTCCAAGCTTATGTAGAAGAAATGTCTAAGCATATTGAGGAGGCAGACTATGTTAATAAGCTACTAAAGGATGATCTTGATGAATGGGGTTTTCTTCTATATGCAAAAATTGGATCAGAGTTAATTGCCTCAGCACGCATCAATATCGGCACTCTATCAGATTTTCCAGAAAAAGTAGTAAAATTTCTTTCTCTAGATAGATTTAAAATGTATTTTGATGAGACTGGCGATCACAGATTTTCTTATTGTGCGAAATTATTTGTAATTCCCTCTTACCGAAGCTCACCAGTCCTATATCTACTTATGGCGAAATGCTATGAACTTTCTCTTCATAATCAAGTGCAATTTGTTTACTGCGCTTGCAATTTCCATTTGCTACGTCTCTATGAGCAAATGGGATTCCACCGTTATAGCAAGAACTTTGTTTATCCTGGCTACGGCTTACTAACCTCTGTTGTCTTTGTTCTAGATGATATTCACCATTTACGTACCGTACGTTCTCCTCTTTTTCGCATAGCACGTAAAAGAGGAATAGTAAACATGCATGCAGTCGAATGGTTTCATGAGAACTTTACAAGAAATGCTCTAATGATAAACAGTCAATTAATAACAGAGGAAGAACTATGGTCTCTCTTATGCAACGCCTTGAATTGCGCACCAACTGAAGCCATAGCCCTACTGCACGAATTAACAGAAAATGAAGCTAAAAGTTTCCTCCATTCCTGCGCCAGTCTTGTCCAGTGTTATGCTGGGGATGTAATTACAAACCAAGGTGATCTTAGTTATTCCTATAATATATTGATTTCTGGAAAGCTAAAATCATTAACTTTTCATTATCCCATTAAAGAATATACCGCCCCTGGTCAACACTTCGGCGCAAACGGATTAACAGAACACAATATACATACGGAAGACATTGCTGCCGTTACGTCCACCCAATTATTAGTACTGTCTGGCGCGGCTTTCCCACGATTCTTTCACTCCCACCCAGATATCGCTCATAAAATCGTGCGAACTCTTTCTAGCTCGCTAAGAATAAAATAAGCAGTATTAATAAATCTACATCTAACCATTTTTCTTAATCGTTAACAAAAAAGCAACTGTCGCTAGAATTGTCAGTTCGCACGGCAGTTGCTTTGAAAATTTGAACTATAATAAACAATCAATTAAATATAATAGCATATTCAATATAAATAATAGTAAATTGCCATTTTTGCGTAATTTTAGCTAAAAAAAAGTATTTGATTTCAAATACTAATCAAGGTATTATAGAGAAAGATAATTAGCACTCACACGCAGAGAGTGCTAATAAGCCCACACTTACATAACAAATTATTATAAAAAGGAGAATTCTTATATGAACCAAGAACCAATCAATAAGGAAACTAGAGAATTTCAAGCAGAAACCAAGCAATTATTAGACTTGATGATTCACTCCATCTATACTAATCGGGAGATTTTTTTACGGGAACTTATCTCCAATGCTTCAGATGCAATTGATAAGATCCGCTTCGAATCCTTAACAAATCAGGATTTACTAGAAGGAGACTCCGACTATGAAATTCTGATTAATCCAGACGAGGCTACCAATACCCTTACCATCTCTGATAACGGTATAGGTATGACCTATGATGAGGTTATCGAAAACATTGGTACCATTGCAAAATCAGGAACGAAATCCTTTCTTGAAAAACTAAAGGAAAAAGAAACCTCAACTGATAAAGAATTAATCGGTCAGTTTGGTGTTGGTTTTTATTCTGCCTTCATGGTTTCAGAAAAAGTAACCATCATTACCCGCGCCCCAGGACAAGCCAAAGGTGTTAAATGGCAATCCGGCGGAGATGGAACCTATACCATTGAAGAGATTGATAAAGAAAAACGTGGTACTACGATTATTATAACCCTCAACGAAGAGTTTCGTTCCGCTGAACGGTCCAGCGAGAATTTCTTAAACCGTCATACCATCGAGGACTTAATTAAAAAATACTCAGATTATATCCGTTACCCAATTAAAATGAGTTTCATTAAAGAAGAAAAACAAAGAGATGACGAAGGCAAGATCATCGAAGATTCTCCTGTAACACAAACTGTAGAAGTGCGCACCTTAAATTCCATGACTCCCTTATGGACTAGAAGTAAGAACGAAATCACTGCAGAAGAATACAATCTGTTCTACAAAAATCTTTTTCATGACTGGGAAGAGCCATTAGAGCTTATTCATTCTAAAGCAGAAGGCACTGTAGAATACACCAGTCTATTGTTTATCCCTTCCCGTGCACCTTATGATTTCTATAGTCAAAAATCCACTTCTGGTATTCGTCTATATTCCAAGCAGATTTTCATCATGGACAATTGCCAAGATCTTCTGCCAGAATACTTGCGTTTTGTCCGTGGACTGGTAGATTCTCCAGACTTTTCTCTTAACATCTCTCGCGAGCTTCTCCAGCATAGCAAGCAATTGAAGCTAATTGGTAAGAATCTTGAGAAAAGCGTGTTGAAAACCTTAGAGAATATCTTGAAAAAAGACCGAGCCAAATATGAAAAATTTTGGAAAGAGTTCGGCAGAGCCATTAAGATTGGCGCTTATACAGATTTCCAAAGCCGTGATAAACTCAAGGATTTGTTACTATTCTCTTCTTCCCATGCAACGGAAGGGTTAACGACCTTAGAGGATTACACAACACGTATGCCAGAAAATCAAAAAGTAATCTATTATGCTACAGGAAAAGACCGTGCTTCAGTAGAACGCTTACCTCAAATGGAATTACTGCAAGAAAAAGGCATCGAAGTGTTATACCTCTTTGACCAAGTTGATGAATTTACCATTGATGCTCTCCAGGAATATAAAGAAAAGAACTTCCAATCCATCAGTCGTGGAGATTTGAATTTAGATGATATTGACTCTCCTGAGGCTAAAAAGAATACCGAAGCAATCTTGAAAGAAAATGAAACCTTAATTACTGCGATAAAAGAACAGTTAAAAGGAAAAATCGCTGATGTAAAGATTAGTAACCGTTTAAAATCTAGTGCGGTTTGCCTCGTAAGCGATGATAATGGTATTAGCCTTTCTATGGAGCAAATCCTCTCGGAAATGAACAACACTATGTATAAAGCGAATCGAATTTTAGAAATTAACCCGAATCATGATGTTTTTACTGCTTTGAAAAATTTACATGAAACCCAACCAGCTTCAGAATCTTTCAAAGATTATTGTGATTTATTATATGTCCAAGCTTTATTAATTGAAGGGCTTCTGCCAGAAGACCCGATCAGCTTCGCTAACAAAGTCGCCAGCTTAATGGCAAGTAAGGGTAAGTAAGTAAAAAAGCTTGAACCATCTCACGATGGTTCAAGCTTTTTTTATCCTTCATTTTTATAATATGTTAAGCCCCATTGCTTCCTCATGGCATCCATTGTCTGCATAATGGATAGAGATTCCTGCAAAGGCATAATATCACTCTCTAGCTTTCCTTGCCGCAGACATCTCATTGCTTCTGCTGCCTCATAACCATAACCCGTTGCATCAAAGGGCAATTGAAATTTCTCTATAGGCTTATCCTTTACAGAAAGAATCACAGATGTGGCGTGCCAAAAATCAGGAATCTGAAGGATTCCTTCTGTACCTATAACCCAGGCATCATGGGGAGTATCTGTTCTCACAGCGCCGGACAAAGAAGCTAATTTCCCATTGTCATAGCCAAATAAAGCCATAAATTGTTCATCTACCCCTGTCGCACCTAAATGAGCCATACTCTTTATTTGAGAAGGTTGCGCGCCAAATACCATAGAAGCAAAAGATATAGGATATACGCCAACATCCAGTAAAGCCCCGCCACCCATATTCAAATTTAACAAACGTCCTTCCGGATTCCAATCAGCACAAAAACCAAAGTCTGCTTTTACTTGCCTAACCTCACCAATTACTTCTGCTTTCAGCAACTCTCTAACCTTTCCAATTGCAGGTAAAAATCGCGTCCACATTGCCTCCATAAGAAATAACTTTGCCCCCTTGGCATAGTTAATAATCTCTTCCGCTTCTTTTGTGTTCATGGTAAAAGGTTTTTCGCACAAAACTGCTTTACCAGCTTTAAGGCACATAAGGGTGCAATCTTTGTGCAGAAAATGTGGTGTCGCTACATATACAATGTCAATCGTTGGATCGTTAACCAATTCCTCGTAACTACCATACACATTAGGAATATCATATCGACAAGCAAAGGTGGTAGCCTTCTCTATGTTCCTTGCCCCCACAGCAACAACAGTTGCATCTTCCAAGGTTTGAATTCCTTTGATAAAACTATGGGCAATCGCCCCAGGACCTAGTATCCCCCATTTCACCTTATCCATAGAACACCTCAGCTCTTTTACTATCATCCATCCTTAGATGATGCATTGCAATTCTAATAGACAATAATTACTTATTATCCATTCTTTCATTTCAATGAACCAAACTATTCATGGTAATCCAAAAAAATAATATCGGATAAACCAGCACTAGAAAGACTGCTGTCGTTACTACGAAAGCTGCACCAGACACATGTAGATTTAGCCCATAAAGCCTGGCCGTCACAATAGCATTGATTCCTGTCGGTACGCTGGCTAATATTAAAATAGTGCCCAGCAATACTTGATCGTTAAAGAACTCTCGGGCTACAAGATATCCTAACATAGGTGTAATAACGAATTTTATAGGTAGCAGGTCAAGGGTAGTACCATAATATTCTTTCATTCCCGAAAAATTAATACAATACCCTGCTGGAATCAAAGCGGTCCAAGCAGCAATATGAACCAAAGGATCAAACACTACACCCAAGAAAACAGGCCGTGGCACACCACTTATACAAAGTATGATGCCAACTACCAGTCCTACTACGGGTAATTGATTCCGATTCAAAAACATAGTTGAAAAAGTAAGCTTTTGTTTATCTTCCGAGCTATCGCTTTTCTGTCTATAATATTGCGCCATAGGAAAACAAAACAAAAACAGTACTAGATTTTGAAACAAACTAACGATTTGCGTATAGGCAAAAGCTGCTTCGCCAAATAAAAGATAAGCGCAAAGCCCGCCCAATGTCCCAATGTTGGAAAGAATCGCCGATGCTAAATAACTTCCCTTTTCTAGGCTACTATCATATTTGTTCTTTGATATCAAATAAGCAGTAGCGCCAGGAATAAAACTTAGCAAGATCCCAAAGAAGGGTAACCAAATTAATTCCCATCGTAAAGGCAGTACCCAGAAACTGAGAATAGATAAAGCCGTGGAAATAACCAATATGTTAAAAGTAATCATTCTATCGCAATTTTTTTCGCTCAAATATTTTCTACGACAAAAAAAGTATCCCAGCATAAGGGGAAGCAGAAGATCCATAAAAATATACAACAGTTTTAATTTCACATCCATGAACAAACCTCTTCCATACAAATTAGTAACCATACACTCTTACTTTCTATTCAACTATCAATTGCATATACCTTCCACTGATTTTTCTGAAATTAGCCTTCTTTATAGAAAAAGACTTGGCTTGTGCCAAGCCCTCAGACGCAGGTAGAAATCTTAGTCGTTCTTATTTAGTATCATTCTTTCTGATTCGAAATTGCTTAACAATGCCCAGTTGCTAGGCGTGACGAGTATTTGAGCGAAGGAGTACACGGGGTACGTCGGCGAGAACGCGCAGGAACAACAACGCGGATGGGCGTTGTTAGGCAGACTAATTCCACAAAAAAAATGAATGTGCTTTGCTCACACTCATTTTCAAAGACATTCTATTCAAGAGTAAGACTACTCCTCGCATGATCCATAATCGGCTGGTATATGTCCAGTTCACAATAATTATCTTTTGATAACGAGGTATCAATATACTCAAATCGAAAAGTATCGGCAAATTTAAAACCTGACTTAAAAATCCATTTAGAATACATGTGAACCAGCAATCGCCCTACTTGCCTGCCATTAATCTCATTGGGACGAAAAAAACCAATAAACCGAAAAACTACATATTTATGCGCTGGTATTGAAATTCCCTTCATACCTTCAGGTATATGAGATAAGTCCTGTACTTGAAGAGAGGGAATATAGTAAGTATATCCCTCATCATCACCACTCCAGTCTGTATAGCCAAAATAAACTTGTGGATTGATTGCATTCTTAATCTTACCTGAATGATTATAATAAAAAGCGTTACCGTAAATATTAGCAGTCTTATCTCCTGATTTGCTTACTATTTTATGCTGATTACCAACTAAATACATCTTCGGTTTATAGACAAAGAAAGGTTTATATATAATTGAATTATTAACTGACAAAATATCATGTATATTTAATTTTTCTTTAATAATTAATGAGATATTCTCTAAGCGTACTTTTAGAGGGGTATGGCCGAACTTTTTTCGAAAGGCTCTGATATAAGACTGTTCATATTCAAAACCATAATCTAGAGCGATATCGATGATTCGCATATTCGTATTAAGTAATTCATTAATACTTGCTGAAAGCTTTCGTGACTGAACATATTCCATCAAAGATTCACCTGTTAAGGCTTTAAACATTCTATGCAAGTGATATTTTGATATTCCTGCTTTTAGAACGATATCATCTAAGGTAATTTTATTATAGATATTGCTTTCAATGTAATTCACACATGCTGCAACAATCTCTTTCATATCTACCATAACCTCTAACGACCCCCAAACTTAAAACGCTTTTAAAACCAATGTTGCATTATGCCCTCCAAAACCAAATGAATTTGTTAATGCATAAGAAGGCCTTGCTGCTATCCCTATATTAGGAATATAGTATAAATCACATTCTGGATCTGGAGTTTTATAATTGATCGTTGGTGGTAAAAAACCGTCTTTAAGAGCAGAAGCAGTTATAATCGCTTCAATGGCTCCTGCTGCTCCTAATAAATGACCTGTCATGGATTTCGTCGAACTAATAGGAATATCATAAGCATACTTCGCAAATATTGCTTTGATTGCATCTGTTTCATTTTTATCATTTAATGCTGTTGATGTACCATGAGCATTTATATATCCAACGTTACAAGGATTAATACCTGCATCTTCTATTGCCAGCTTCATGCACTGAGCAGCACCTTCGCCCCCTTGGGCAGGAGCCGTAACATGATATGCATCATTCGTAGAACCATAGCCTACAATTTCTGCAATAATGTTTGCTCCTCGCTTCAAGGCATGATCCAGTTCTTCTACTATGAGAACACCTGCTCCCTCTCCTAGTACGAATCCCTCACGTTCTAAATCAAAAGGTCTAGAGGCAGATGCGGCATCTTGATTAGTCGTCATCGCTTTCATTGCACAAAAACCTGCTAATGCTAATCTTGTAATCGATGCTTCCGTTCCACTGGCAATCATCATATCAGCAGCATTCCTTTGAATGATTTTATAAGCATCACCAATCGCATTGGTAGATGAGGCACAGGCTGTAACAATACATTCTGTAAACCCCTTAACTCCATATTTAATCGCAATCAATCCCGCAGCCATATTTGGTAACATCATGGTTACCAAAAAGGGGCTAACTCGATTTGTCCCTTTTTCTAACAGCAGACTATGCTGCTGTTCAATCGTTTCTATACCGCCAATACCTGTCCCCATAATCACACCTATACGTGCTTTGTCCATTTTATCAAAATCAATCTTTGCCTCTTCCACGGCCATGTGAGTAGCTGCCATAGCATATTGTGAGAAGCGATCCATCCTTTTGATTTCTTTTTTTCTAGAAACTGATTAGGATCAAAATCCTTGATTTCAGCTCCTACTTGTGTAGGTAAGTCAGCTACATTAATTCTCTCAATTCTGCTAATTCCAGATTTCCCCTGCTTAATTGACTGCCATAGATTATCTGCACCGCATCCTAAAGAAGATACAGCTCCCATCCCTGTAATCACTACACGTCTCTTCATCTTAAATCCTCCCAGATTCATTTTTTCAGTATATATTGACTCGTACAAAGCAGCTTTTTATAAATGATTTATTCATACTTTACTACTGTAACATACCTATTTTTTAAAAATGAACAAGTCTTGCTTTTGTGTAGTGAAATACAGTGAATCATTTTCCACCATGAAAATTACCGTTTTCAGACCAGAAGCTTTTGTATTAGGAGTATATGTCTATATTATTCTCTATATCGTTCTAAGCGCTCTTTAAGAGTGCCTGTATGCAACTCAAAGAGGTGGTTATCAAAGTCATAAAAATATAAGGATCTCCCCTCCCCTGCTACCCTTGGCCTAGGCGGTTTATAGTCTACACCTAGAACTTTCACCCTTTCTTCATATTTAACAAAATCTTCTTCTTTGATCTTAAATGCTATATGATTATTAGTTCGTTCCTTCAACGGTTCCCCTTCCATAATAGCAATCCACTGATTACCGATCAGAAAAAATTTCTCCTTCGCTATTGAAAACATCTTATCTCCACTGGAATAGACTTCTTCGGCATCAAATATACTTTTAAAAAACGCAGATGCTTTCTCCAAGTCTTTCACAATAAATGTAATATGGCTTATGCCCTCCATTTTAGAGTCCTCCATCTAAATATTTTTGACTAACTAGTCCAAAATATTTCTTTTTGTCATAATTCTGTCACATTTACATGTTACTCTTAACACATCAACTGATCGGCACAGCATCGGTTCATTTTGAAATAATACATAGCTTCTCCAATAATCCGATGCAAAGCCGATCATTCATATATATCAAATAATTTCTCTGTCTTTTTATTTGATATAAGAGAAAATACTTACGAATTTTTAGGGGGAATACTCATGAAAAAGAAAATATTAACTCTTATGGCAGGCACCATGTTAGCTACCAGCATTGGCTATGCAGCACCAATTACTGACCTTGCTCCAGGAGAAACTACAATTGGATATAACCATTATAACTTAGACCAATATGGACATAGCGTAGATAATGATAGCGTTTATCTAGAACATGCTCTTTCAGATAAATTTAATGTCGGTATTGAAAGAAATGGTTATTCATCACAATACAGTGGTTGGGATACCACAGACGTCTATGCCCACTACAAATTAGACAACAATGTTCGTTTGATTGTTGGCGATCGCAACTATAGTGATAGCTCTGATAAATTCTTCTATGGTGTTGGCGGCAATATGAACTTAGCTCCAAAATTAGATGGATATGCCTCCGTAACTACGAGTAATGTAGAAACAAGCTGGCAAACAGGCGTCAACTATAAAATGGATGGCCAAACCGCTCTACATCTTGGATATAAATCAGATAAATATGATGATTCCTCAGCTCGAGATGGCTTTGGATTTGGTATCAACCATAATTTCTAAAATATCATAGAAACAGACTGACAACAATCATTGTTGCCAGTCTGTTTTTTATTTAACCAATAAAACCTCTAGAAACGCTTTCATATATTGGGGTAAGTCTGGAGGACGACGGCTGGAGATTAAATTGCCGTCTACAACTACAGGTTCATCTAACCAGATCCCACCTGCATTCTCCATATCATCCCGAATACCAGGAGTGCTAGTTACTTTTTTCCCCTTTAGAATCTTAGCAGAAATAAGTACCCAGCCAGCATGACAAATTTGTCCAATGGGCTTTTCCTTAGCATCAAAAGCCTGAACTAATTGCAGCACCTCGGGAAAACGTCTTAATTTGTCTGGAGCCCATCCTCCTGGCACCAGTAAAGCATCATATTCATTTGCACTTACCTGGGTAAAACTATAATCAGATTCAATGGGAACACCATATTTTCCGATATACTTTTCTTTTGCTTTTTCACCAACAATATCCACTTTTACTCCCGCTTCTCGTAAACGCAATACAGGATACCACATTTCTAAATCTTCAAAATCATGATCTACTAATTGAAGAGCTTTTAAGATCTTTTTTGTCATCACCAGTCCTCCTCTATTTCATTTACCACATAGTTTCTGCTACTTCATACTAATTCCTGCTTGCTGCAATAAGATTTCATGATTTGGTCCTCAAGCTTTTCAGTATTAAAATAAGAAGGAAGACACTTCGATCCTTTTTATTTTCCATTGGCCATCTTCATATTTCCAACGAGAATAAATATTACCAATACCATCAGCACCATAGGCACCAATAATCCGTTGTATACCCTTGAGCTCATATACACCATCATAATCAATATCAATCGGTTCCAATATAGTAAAGGGATACGAGATCGGCTTCACTTCTTTCAAAAGCTTGCCATTTTCATCATAAATAGCAGACTGTACATAAAAATCTTTTTTATTCTCTAAGTCCAAGAAAATCCTACGTTTAGTATTCTCATTAACAAGTTGGGCCTTATAATCATCCACAAATTTTCCTGTAAATTTAGCACCATCATTATTTTTGTGATCAAAAATAACCCTTGGCTCAGGAAGATTATAATTCACAATCATATGTCCTACTATACCGCCACTTCCACCAGTAGGAGCACTAATCATGACATCACTTATTTTATCACCCGTGAAATCTCCAACAAATATTTTACCTTGATAACCTGAAAAGTTATTTAAATCCATAGTCTTCACATGATTGGTTGCACCATCACGAACCATAATACCCATATTATCGGAAAATCTATCACTCTTCTTGTTCTTATGTCCAATTAGATAAAGAGTATCTATGACTTCATCTCCTGTAATATCTGCCGCTGATGCATCAATCATATAATAGTTAGCAGGCAATTGAAGTTCTTCGAATGCTGAAGTAGTCATTTGTTCTACATCTTTATCTTCAGCAAAAACCGCACCTACTCCAGTAAAAAAAACACTGAAGATTAAAGTAGCAATCATTGTCCCTGTAAAATTCATTATCTTCCCTCTCTTTCCTCTTTTTTTGTAAAAATACAATATCTATTATAGCATTATATCTTTATTGCATTGTATAACTATAGCTTATCTTGACGATAATAAAAAAAAGCACTATACTTAGTTTATCAAAGGGGAGTAATTAATATAGGTGCTGTCAACATAATGGTGTAACAACCTGGTAGTACCCGCTATTGTGCGTAATGAGACCTTTGGTGCTTTTTAAGAGCACCAAAGGTCTCTTTGTTTTTTCCCTTCTATACTATATCAATTGGAGGTATTTGAATGCTTAGTCTTTATGCAACACTAGTAGTAGCTATCATTGTAATCTATTATAGCTGTGAGCTCTTTGTCAATGCTATTGAATGGGTTGGTAAAAAGTTCAATGTTGCTCAATGTGCAGTAGGAACCATTCTAGCAGCCTTTGGCACAGCTTTACCTGAAAGCGTTGTAACCTTTATGGCAGTAGCTTTTAATTCCAGTCCTGAGCAAAAAGATATTGGTATTGGAGCCGCTTTAGGTGGTCCTCTTGTACTTGGAACACTATCCTATGCCGTAGTAGGACTCTGTATTATCTTTTACCGTAAGAAACGGGAATTAGGAACAGAAATTGATATTGATAATAACAAGTTAAGCCGAGATCAGCTTTGGTTTGTATCTATTTTTATCTTTAAAGTATTAATGGGACTTGTTATCTTTAGTATTAAGCCCCTTGCAGGTTTTTTATTTTTGGCAGCCTATGGATTTTATTTTTACAAAGAAATGGGCGCTGAATGTATTATCTCTGAAGACGCCATGGAACCCCTAACATTCCAGCCAAAGGAGAAAGATCCTACTGTATTCTGGGTATTATCCCAAACCTTTATTTCTCTGTTACTTATCTTTATCAGTTCACATTTATTCGTTAAAAATTTAGAGTTACTAAGTATCTCTTGGAATATGTCTCCCTTAATTGTCTCCTTACTAATAAGCCCAATTGCTACTGAATTGCCTGAAATTCTAAATGCAGTGATCTGGGTTAGACAAGGTAAAGAGACTCTTGCTCTTGGCAATATTAGTGGATCGATGATGATACAAGCTACGATTCCAACTGCCTTCGGGCTATTCTTTACGCCTTGGTTATTTGATTTTCATCTTATATGGGCGGGAGCCATGACCCTTATTTCGGTCATTTACTTATTAATCACCCTAAAGCGGGACAAACTATCTCCCAGTCGTCTAGTCTATGCAGGAGCTTTTTATTTCCTTTTTTCCTGTATATTTCTTATAAAGTAAAGGATTACATAGCATTTTAAACTAAATTGACTTATACTCTAAGTAAACTAAACAATAATAGCAAAGGGGTAATGACAATGCAAACTAAAACGATTCGCGACTCCGCTGTAGACATCTCCATGGTCATGCTGCCACATCAAGCCAATGTTGCTGGAAATGTTCATGGTGGTGAAATAATGAAACTAATGGATAATGCCGCTTATGTAGTTGCACATAGACATGCTCGTTCCAATGTTGTAACTGCAAGAGTAGATGAATTGACGTTTCATCAGCCTATCTACGTGGGAAACTTAGTAATTTGTCATGCTCATTTAACCTTTGTAGGAAAGTCTTCTATGGAGGTTTCCGTTATTGTTGAGGTAGAAGATCTATTTAAAGATGCTCCTAGCAAATGTGCATTAACTGCCCTCTTTACTATGGTAGCTTTAAATGCAGGCGGTCATACCTGCGCCGTTCCAACTCTCGAACTCATCTCCGATGCAGAGCGTACTAGGTTTGAAGAAGGCAAGCTACGCTATGAGGCAAATCGAGGAAAGGCCAAAACTTGTTCGATACCAGAACGCCTTTAACAACAATTCTATCTCTGAAGGTAAGGACGGTTTTAAGAAAATAGCATTTTCAAGATTATAATACCGTTACGCTTCCGTTTACTCGCAAAGTATAATAGATGTAAACAAATAAAAGTTGCCTTGCTATAAGGCAGCTTTTATTTGTTTACCAACTCAGCTTACCCAAGCCATTGTATAATCTTTTGCTGTAATTCCTTCTCCCATAAAGGTGAATTATAAGTATGATCTGCCCCTTCTATAATCTGCAACTCACAGTTGCTCTCTAGTCTTTTGTTCAAGATACCTTGATACTGATATGCATTTTCCAAAGGTGTCTCTATGTCCTCACTTCCATGCACCAATAGTACCTTTCCATGGAACTTATGAATTTCAGCCAGAGGCCGCAGTTCAGATAAAGACAAAAACAGCCCTCTCCCTAATTCAAAGCCTTCATAATTTACTGCGCCTTCTTGTAAGCATTTTTGATAACGCTCTTGCCCTACAATCTTTACAATATCATTATAGGCATCCGCCACAGGAGATAACAAAATCAATTGGTGGATCCTTCTATCTGATGCTGCCACACTAGCGGCAATGGCTCCCCCTAAACTATGACCGATTAATGTAATGTTAGTAAGATCAATATCCGAGTATTTTTCCAGTACATCAATGGCTTTAATGGTTTCCTCTATTTGCTGGATAATTGTAATATCCCGATACTCTCCTGAACTTTCCCCGCAACCGCTAAAGTCAAATCGTAAAACTGCATAACCAGCAAGGCAAAGTTTACGAGCCAATGTAACAAAAAGCCTATGCTGCCCAACTTTGCTGCTAACAAAACCATGGCAGATGACTATAGCAGGTTTTTTCTTACTTTCATTATAATGGGGTATATGCAACACACCACTTAATTGCTGGGAATGGGTATGAATAATAATTTGCTGTTCCATAATATCTCTTCTCCTTACAGAATCATCCCCTCAAAATTTCCTAGTGGGTATTTTTCATAGTAAACTAAGCATGTACAATAAGTATATCTCCTTTTGCCTAAAAAGGAAAAGGGCTAAGACCATATCTTAACAATATGTCTTAGCCTTTGGTGTTCCAATCAGCAACTAACTCTAAACTTAAATTTGATATTCAATTTCTAAGGACTTAGTTTCATTCAAATATCGTATTTGTCTAAACTTCATAAAATCAAACCATTCATTAGCAAAGGCTGCTATTTTACTATTTTCTGACTGTTGCAGTTTTGCAAGATCTATTGCAAATTTGGTAAAATCCTCTGCAGAATGAATCTTAATAAAGGCACCTTGTGGATCAATTGAAGGGATTGATTCATAGCTACATTCATCAAATGAAGTTATATCCTGTAATTTCGATTTTCTTATTTTTGCCACAAGACGTTTTTTTATATCTACTACATTAAAATCTGCTGGATATTCATATGTTACACCCGTGGAAGGTATAACATCACCTATATTGAAGGAATGAGGCACTCCTTCGACTTTTTTAATCCCACCCTCAGAAAGCACATAGTAATATTCATCAAAACACTTAACTACTATTTCATCATCCTGTTTTGAAAATTTGCTGACAGACTGTCTTTCTTGTGCTAAGCCAGTAACAATACCGCCGCCGCAAACATCATAACCATCTACAATGACGAATCTTCCAGTATTTTGATTGTTTTTAAATTCATCAAAGCAGATTTCCCGTTTCGTTTTAATGGTTACTTCCGCCACATCATTGGTCTTCGCCTGACTGGCATTCTCTAAATTTTCTAAGGTAGTTGCATCAATGACTTTATTAATCGCATAAATTTCGCACTCCACTTCCTGTGTGGCTAATTTAAGCTTATATTCCTTATTTTTCACTAGGTCATTTTTCCCCATCCAAAAGAGAGAAGCCTTAAAGGTATCCGCTGTTATTGGCGCGTCATAAGTATGAGAAATAAATTCACCTCGTTGATTAAAAAACTCATCTTCTACAGTAATCCCCACGGACATCCCCGCAGAAATGCTTTCAGTTTTATCTTTTTCCACCCAATATTCTATGCTTTTTACTTTGGTTACCTTATTGCTAGGAGAAATCAAAATTTCATCCCCTGTTTTTAAAGTGCCTGCTTCGATTCTTCCTGCAATAATTCTTCGGTTGTCAAATTTATACACATCTTGAATAGGGAAACGCAAAGGTTTTCCTTCTAAGCCTTTATCCTTTTCGAATAAATCGATGGCCTCTAGAACGGGCTCTCCCTTGTACCAAGGCATTTTATCTGATAGAGCTGTTATATTTTCTCCATGAAAAGCAGAAACGGGTATATATTTTAAAGGATATACATGTAAGCTATGCAAAAATTCATTCATTTCCTGCTTTATGTTATTAAATTTCTCTTCCGAGTACTGTATTAGGTCCATCTTATTGACTAAGACATATGCCTTTTGTATCCCAAGAAGAGATAGTATATATCCATGTCTTTTGGATTGTTCCTGAATCCCCTCATTAGCGTCAATAATCAGCAAGGCAGCCTCGGCACTGGCAGCCCCGGATATCATATTCTTCAAAAATTCCTTATGACCTGGAGCATCAATGATCACATAGTCTCTTTTATCCGTACGAAATTGGAGCTGTGTGGTATCAATAGTTATACCTTGTTTTTGCTCTTCTTCAAAAGCATCCAATAGATATGCGTATTCAAAAGGTTTTCCTTTTTCTTTCGCAATTTTCTTTACACGATCTATAGCACCCTCTGGTAAGGATTTTGTATCATATAACAACCTACCGATTACGGTAGACTTTCCATGATCTACATGTCCTACAACAACAATATTCAATACTTCTCTAGCAATATCCATGGTTTACCTCCTACAACTATCTGGTTCCAATCATAAACAGCCTTACATATATCCATCCTTGCGGAGTTTTTGCATAGCATATGAATCCTCTTGGTCTTGAGCCCTTCCAGCTCGCTCGCCCACTTTGGTATTTTTCAATTCCTCAATAATCTGGGCAACGGTAACAGCGTTAGAATCAATTTGCCCTGTACATGGAGCGCATCCTAGGCTTCTGTAACGTTTACCATTTTTAGCAAAGTATAAATCTACTAATTCAATCTTTTCTCTCTCAATATAAGCCCAAATATCCATCTCATTCCAATGCAGTATGGGATGTACCCTAATATGATTTCCTTTAGGGAAATCCGTCTTAAATTGATCCCATAATTCTGGAGCCTGATTTGTATAATCCCATTCTGAATCTTTGTTTCTTTCACTAAAAACTCGTTCTTTAGAGCGTGATCCTTCTTCATCTCGGCGAATTCCTAAAATCAAACCTTCAAACTCGTACTTCGTAACTACCTGCTGCAAACCATCCGTTTTTAAAGCTTTACAGCACACTAATCTGCCTTTATCCGGTCCCATTCCTGCATCTAAAGCTTCTTGATTCTTGTGAACAATCAGTTCAATATTATACTCTTTGGCCATTCTATCGCGAAATGCTATCATTTCGGGAATCTTATGAGTCGTATCCACATGAATAAAAGGAAACGGACAATGACCAAAGAAGGCCTTCTTAGCCAGCCATAGCATAACTGTAGAGTCTTTACCTATTGACCACAACATTCCCAACTTACCAAATTTCTTATAGGCTTCTCGTAATATAAAAATACTCTGGGCCTCAAGTCTATCTAAATGATCCATATTTTTTCCTCCTTAGTAGAGCCGTGGGCTCTCGAAAACAAACATATCGCCGTTAACAGGCAAGGTATGAGAAACCGTAAGTTAAGTAAAAGGCTGAAGCGTTAGTTATACTCATACCTTGCCGCCCTCAATGAGAATTTCTCGAGACTACAAACGGCATTTCTAATATGCATTGGCCTGTTTCTTATCAATAGTAAGTGTTTGTTCAGTACCATCTGGTGCAACGATAGTCCAATGTAAAAATTGACCTTCTTGCTTGGTATATAGATAACTTCCCTTACCACCCATATCTGCCCCTAGATAATATTGAATGGCATTAAAATTACATTCCTTTACGCAGGAAGTACAGCCCCAACATTCTTTAGGATATTTGATCTGGGTTTTTCCAGCACTATCTTCTGCTAACAAGCTGCCAGGGCAAACCTCACGACATTTTCCACAACCAGTGCATTTTTGACTATTAATCTTTATGCTCATAGATGTCATCCTTCTTAACCAAATCTCGCAGTATTATTTTGACTTCTCCGTCAGAATAGCGTGAATTCACAAATCGCAGCCAGTTTTCATCATCCCGAGTTGGATAATCCGCATTTTCTTGAAAAGAATGCCAGCGGGTTTCTTTCCTTGCGCTCAAATGCTGGATTAATGTTTCACAAACATATAATCGATCAATAACTTCGTAGATCAGCATCAATTCATGCAAGTCATGGGCTTTAAGCTGGTAGCTAATCTTTAATAAGTCTTTAATACGTCTTTTGGCCACTTGAAGTTTATTAAGATTAAAAACATAGCCTGAGGAAATCCCTCCTGCATATTCATCCATAACTTTCTGCATGGCCTCTTCGATTTCTTCCACCGTATAAAAACCTTCTTCATTTTCTAATAATGCATTGACTACTGCCGTTCTTTGCGCAACTTCTTGGGGTTCAGGTATACTATTTTCTTGACTC
The DNA here is from genome assembly GCA_029239675.1 of Pelosinus sp. Taxonomy (GTDB): domain Bacteria; phylum Bacillota; class Negativicutes; order DSM-13327; family DSM-13327; genus Pelosinus. Next base: position 124,115 of record JARBUM010000006.1, read on the forward strand.
TCGATATAGCGTAAAGCAGCAAGAGCAGCAATTTCGCCTTCAACAAAACACCCTGTCACATATTTCTGAGGACTTCCCCCAGCAACATCCCCCGCAGCATATAGTCCTGGAATGGTAGTAGCTCTCTGGGTGTCTACCCAGTAGCCACTTGCCGTATGACCACCAACAATGTACGGCTCTGTACCTTCTATTTCAACATTTTCTGTGGCAGGTCCCTTGCGATTTTCCAACCATGACAATGTTTGCGCTGGAGACATATTCAAATAGGCTTTATATAAGTCCTGTTCTTGCTCCTGTTTAATTCCTTGGGTTTTCAAATAACAGGGGCCCTTTCCTTTTTTGTTTTCCATTACAGTAGAATACATACGAGTAGAAGTTTTGGGAAAGCCATAGCTCTTTTCGTATTCTTCTCCCCTACTATTGACCTGCTGTGCCCCAATTCCTTGAGCAATAGTACCAGTAGGAGCAATGGTATCTTTGCAGCGAAGTGCAATAAATCGCATTTCAAAAGTTGTCATTTCAGCACCTGCTCTAATTCCCATAGCATAGCCAGCTCCTGTATTAAAGGGAGAATACCACATCTTATGTTTAGAAAAACCAGGATTGTTAGGTTTATAAAGCCCAGCAGCTCCTCCCGTAGTACAGATAACAGCCTTTGCTGAAATTACATATAAAACAGCGGTATCAAGAGAAAAGCCATATGCTCCCACAACTTTTCCATCCTGCACAATATAATCAATGATATTCATACGATTGATCACCGTAACATTTGGGCTTTTATCTACTGCCTCAGCCAAGATTGGTTTTATATTTTCACCATTTATTTTTATATTGCGATTGCCCCGAGAAACATATTCTCCAGCTTCATCCTTCAAAATAACAAGGCCTAAATCCTCAGCCTTTTTCGTAACTTGATTCAGTCTCTGAGCAATGGTATAGACAAGATCTTCTCTTACTACGCCTTCTGCATCATTTTTCGCATAGGCAAGATAGGTTTCAGGAGTTTGGCCTTTTACAATATAAGCATTCAGTGCATTGACTCCTGCGGCTAGACAGCCACTGCGTTTTATATTTGCTTTTTCTGCGATGATTACTTTAGCACTTGAATTCTCAGCAATGGTTATCCCAGCATAACAGCCTGCTGTCCCGCCCCCAATGATCAGAATATCTGTCTTAAGATTCTTGGTTATCAGCTTCATCGATAAGATACCTACTTTCTCTTTAACAGTACTACTATTTTCTGATTACGCTTTATCTAAGCCCCATTTTTGTCTAATATTAATTTCTACTTTACCAAAAATCAGTTTATCTACTGCAACTCCCAGAACGACAATCACAATCATAATCGCCATGACTTGACTAATATCAGCCAAGTCTCTTCCCACCATAAGAACCTGCCCTAACCCTTTCGTCGCAGAGATCATTTCGCCCGCCATAAGAGCTCTCCAGGCAAAGGACCAGCCTTGCTTTAAGCCTGATATAATACTGGGAAGACTTGCAGGAATAATTACATTCCAATAGAGACTAAACCCCTTTGCACCCATTGTTTTTGCTGCTCTCACAAACAGAGGATTGATATTTTTCATACCTGATTCTATGGCAATGGAAACAGCAAAGGTTGAACCAATGGTAATGACAAAAATAATAGCACTTTCATTTAATCCAAACCAAAGAATGGAAAAAGGCAACCAGCAAATGCTGGGCAAGGTTTGTAATCCTAAAATTAAGGGGCTTACATTTTCATCCAAATACTTAAAACGAACAATTGCCAGACCAACAACAATCCCTATAATAATGGACAATATATAACCAAGAAAAATTCGTTTGGCACTTGCTAATACGGCAATGCTCATCGTACCATCTAGGATTAAGCTCCATAAGGTGGTAAATACAGCAATCGGGGAGGGGAATATATAAGGTTTCCATAGTCTGAGCCAATCCACACCTATCTTATATGCCAGTTCCCATATTGCTATCAGAATCAGATAAAATAGGATCTTTTTTACTAGTCCAATCAGTGTCGAATTCAGCTTTGGCAACCTTCTCCACCTCCTCTTTTAGTTCTTTCATAATATCAGCCGCCAGATAGGCCAAATCAATATTCTCAGGTTGCCTTGGTCTGGCAAGCTGAATATGAAACTCCTTTTTTATCGTGCCAGGATTCGCTGACATAACAATTACTCGATCCGCTAAGAGAACCGCCTCTTCCACATTATGAGTAACAAAGATAATATTCTTTCTTGTTTCTAACCAAATTTGCTGCAACTCTAACTGCAAGAGATTTTTAGTCTGACTATCTAGTGCCGCAAAAGGCTCATCCATCAACAATATTTCTGAGTCAAGAGTTAATGCTCTAGCTAAGGCCACCCTTTGTCTCATACCGCCGGATAGTTCATGGATATAAGAGTCTTGAAAACGAGTAAGATGTACCATTTTCAAATATTTTATGGCCTTTTCCCTTCGCTCATCCTTTGGAATACCAGCCAGTTTCATGCCAAATTCAACATTATCAATGACCTTTAACCAGGGAAATAGAGCCGATTCCTGAAACATAACGACTCGATCTGGACCGGCTCCTTTCACTTCCTTCCCGTTGCATATCACTCTACCTGCTGTTTCTTTTTCTAATCCTGCTATAATATTCAAAAGCGTTGATTTTCCGCAGCCGGAAGGCCCTAGTATACAAACAAACTCACCTTTATGAAACTCAACATTAATGTTATCGAGAGTGTTTATCTTATCATTTTTTGTAATAAAGCTTTTACTTAAATTTTCCACAACTACGCTCATCAATAACACCTCAGTTCTCTATTTCTGGTAAACCTTTTTCTTTTAAAATCTTGTTTAAAATTGTTAAATTGAACAGATCCTTCAAATCAGGTGTTGTCTTAACAAAACCTGCATCTACAGATAATTTTACAAAACCAATCACAGACTCTTTTTCTGGATCATTGGTAACGGTTAATCTTTTAAACGAATCATCTAAAATTTCTTTCCCTAAAGGTTTGCCCGTTAATTCTTTGATCTGGGTATTTACTGTTTCTTTGGCTTTATCAGGGTTTTTATTAATATAATCTGTCAGTTCTACATGAGTCCTCAGGAATTTTTCCACTAGATCAGGATGATCTTTGATGAACTTTGAATTTGCAACTACCACTGCTGTAGTATAGTTACCATCTCTCCAGACTTGTTTATGATCTAATAATATATTGGCTTTCACTTCACTTACGAGGCGAGCACCCCATGGTTCTGGAACAAGAGCAGCATCAATTTCACCTTTATCTAATAATGTTTTAATGTCGGGATTATCAGCCTGCCTTACCTCTACTGTGCCGCCCTTTGTCGTATCTTTTAAACCATTTTCTTGTAAAATATGTCGTAAAGATAAATCCTGAGTATTACCAAACTGAGGAATCGCAACTCTTTTACCGCTAAGCTCTCCTGCATTCTTTAACACTAAATCTTTTCTGGTTACCAAAATAGCTCCTGCATCTGTTGCTCCAGCAATAATCTGCAAATCACCTTTTGATTTTGTATATCCATTAATAGCAGGACCTGGACCAATATAACCAATATCCACTTCTCCTGCAAATAAGGCTTCAATTTCTGCTGGGCCTGCATTAAAGGTTTTCCATTCAATCACATTTGCTTCCCCTAATGCCTTTTGAAACTGACCATCCGCTCTCCCCACGAGAGCCTGGGAATGAGTGATATTAGGAAAATGAGCAACCCTAACCTTTGTGCCTTTGTTCTCTACAGTATTACTAGAGCACCCAGTCAGCCCCCCTGCTACTGCAACAACTAATGCCATAACTAAACTCAGCTTTACAAACTTCATGTTCATCCTCCTCATTACTTATGTATGCAAATAAAAAAGGCTAAGAATGCCCACCCTAAATAGGGGACACCCTTAGCCTTTGGTTTTCCAATCGGCTTCACTATTTAATTTTGTCTCAGTATATCATCCGATTTTTCATGTGTCAATAAAAATAATCTTAAATTTTTATCCATCATTTTCCTATAAATTCTTAGCCTACAAAGAATCCCATCAGAAATTTAACCACTAATCCTGATACCATACCTACAAAGGGGTCTGTAATGGCAGTAACGGTCATTGCCACACCGCCAATCACTAGATCGCTACTTCCCAGACCGCTTTGCAAAGCCAATCCTGCATTAATCGGCACCGTAACAATAGCACCTAACACTAGAAGAAAACCGGCAATGGACTCATTGGGTACATATTTCCCTACTTTAGGTAGCATTTTAGTAATTAGAATAACAGCCATTAAACTCATCATTAATACACCTGATGCAATAGGATGGGGTGCCGCTCCTGTAGCTGATATAATGGCCTGAACAGGTGCCCCACCAAATAAAGATGATACCATGTCTGCAAGGCTACTAATAATCGTTAAATGATCCAAATTCACTTCAGATTTAGCCAGTGTTTGCGCTGTAATGTTACCAAAGGCTATGTTAGCACCTATGTTTAAGGCACTAATACCAAGAGCCCCTCGGATAACGTTCTTGTTAAATATAAATTTTTGCAAAATAAATTTTTCTCTTGATTCATCAATTTGAATATGTCCTCTCTTATTAAAGAAAAAAGCAGCAATGGAAGATAGTATTACACAGGTGACAATTGTATATACAAGCTTATCAGCAGAGTTAGGAGTAATATAATAACTTATTAAAGCGGTAGCAATAGAGATTCCTCCAACCACTGGGTTTCTTGCTGTCATCTCTATAGCAGCTTTTGCCAGAATGATTCCTACACCGGCCATCATTCCATTCGTAATAACTGGACCGATAAAGTTAACAATAATCTGAAATATTCCTAAAAGCCCTACTATCAGAAGAATTGCCCCCTGAAGAAATATCATTGATAATCTTTCCTGAATCGTACGCCCTATAGTTCCCGCTAACGTTAATGTCTCTGCTTGAAAAGATATAGGGGATACTACTCCCAAAAGACTACAACCAACAGCTCCAACGATAAACCCAGCTGCTGTAGGCACAGATGCAAAGCCGAAAGTCAATGCATATAATCCTCCTGGCAACGCATTAACGATCACTCCTAATGCCACTAAAAAATCCTGAGTTGTCATCTTATTTCCTCCTACGATACATATAAATGCGAACTCCTACTTACTTCAATAATGCCACTAAAAAAGCAAAGAGCATTAGAATTTTTTCCAATACTCTTTGTTCTTGTTTATACATAACCAATAAATTGCTATTAAAATAAAACTTTATGTAAAGCACTGTGAGGTGCTGGCAATACGAGTTGATCGACTAAGAATCCGCTATCATGTATGGCATTACTGCCTGCCTTGATTGCAGCAGTTACCGCCCCTATATCACCAGTTAGTGTCACCATGGCTTTGCCGCCCATTCCTCTAGCTAGTCTAACTTCAATTAATTCTACATTTGAGGCTTTCACCGCAGTATCCGCAGCGATAATTGCTGAGGCTACTGAATAACTCTCAATTACACCCAAGGATCTCACTTCTTTAATGTCTGTACAACCTGTCAGGGCTGGGAAAATGCTATTATGCAAATTAGGAAGTACAAACTCGTCCACAACATTTTCAGGGCCGCTAACTGCAGTCCCTGTCTTTACTGCACTTTGTACCGCTCCTACATCTCCTGCAACCATAACAACATATTTACCCGGGCACATAGCTTGCGCCATAAGTATTTCTACATTAGCTGCTTTTAGCATGGCATCTGCTGCTAAAATACCCCTGGTGATATTTTTAAGTTCTAATAAGCCTATAGCACGTTTCATCTTTATGTCCCCCCTGTTATCCTAAACTGCCCGGATGCCAATACTTGTATCTACCTTAACGATCTGTCCTGAGATACTAGCATGTAAATTTGCTCCTACCACTGCTCCTTCAGGAATAACCCCTATCAAATCACCCTTCGTGACCTTATCTCCTACTTTCACAATGGCCTTTGCTGGTGCTCCAATATGTTGAGAAAGAGGTAACATTACTTCTTGTACAATAATTTCCTTCGTACTAAGTGGTGCTTCTACATCATACTGAGAAATTCCTAAACGTGCAGTCAAACGTTTTGTAGGAATCAAGCGGTTGCCCCGGGTTGCCAGAACTTGCTTGGGGTTATTGTTATGAGGATTTTTTATCCCAGCCTTTCCTAATTGTTTTTTTAACTCCGCATTTACTCTACGAGGAGATAAGCCCATGGAACAGCCAAAAGTATCACATGCACCACATTCAGAACACAATAAAGCACGAGAGAAAATGTCGGACTGACCAATTTGCCCTTTACCAATCGCCTGCATAATACGATGGGGTTCTAAACTATGGCCCAATAAATGCCGAGGGCAAACATCTGTACAGGCTAAACAATTACAGCATACTGCTTTTGCCCGATTGGCAATCATCTGCCATGTTGTGCTTTTTTGTGTTATTAAGGAATGATCTACCGGCAACACAAGAATGCCTCCTGTAGTTTTTGTAACAGGCGCATCTGGGGTAATAATTTTACCCATCATAGGGCCGCCGTCAATGACAGCGTAGGGATTGGCAAGTGCTCCCCCTGCCAAAGCAATCAATTCCTCCACTTTCATACCAATGGGTACTTTTAGGGTTACTGGCTTTGCCACAGCGCCGCCAACAGTAACATATTTTTCAGTTACGCCCTTACCTTCTAAAGCATTAGCTATGTTAACCAAGGTTTCTACATTGACAACTACCACGCCTACATGGAGAGGTATGCCGCCTTCTGGTACAATTCTGCCCGTCACTTCATGAACAAGTACCTGTTCATCTCCTGCCGGATAAATGTCAGGTAAAAAAAACAATTGAATTTCTTGATCACCCATTTGCTTGATAGCCGACTGAAGGTTTTGCGTAGCTTCTTCATATTTACGTTTTAGCCCAATATAGCCGCACTTTGCACCGGTAGCTAACATGACCGACTTCAAACCTAAAACCATTTTTCTACTTTCCGCTGCCATGATCTGCTGATGAGCCCTAAGTAGAGGTTCACATTCCGCACCGTTAACAATCACAATTTCTACACTGGCATTAATTTTAACGTGAGTGGGGAAGCCGGCTCCCCCGGCTCCCACTACACCTGCTGCCTTTACCGCGGCGACAATCTCATCACGCATTTTCTATCATCTCCCAACCATTCATATATCAACTTAGACGATGGAAAAAGCATCAACAAGAACGCATCGTCTTTGGCGAGTAAAGCTGCGTGGGGAGGTTAGCCCCTCTCCTGTTGGACCAGCAATGGTAAAGGTGGTAAAGCCTTCTCCACCTACTCCTATTCCTGCATAAGAAGGAGCGTTCTTTACAAATATAGTAGTTTCGACAGCTCTAGCAAATCGGGTTAAATGATCTACATTCTTAGAATGCATCACTGCCGTATGACGATTTCCATGTTCTACTTTAACAGCTAGTGTTATGGCTGCATCAATGTCTTTTACCTGCACTACTGGTAATATAGGCATCATTAACTCTTCGATAACAAAAGGATGATCCGCTGGTGTTTCGCATAAAACCACACGTACACTGTCAGGTACGTCAATACCAATCTTACTTAGTATATACTTAGCATCTTTGCCAACATAATCTTTGCTAATACCATAGGATTTTTTCGGTTTGTCGGTACAACCTTCTGCCATTTTTTCTTCTTTTACTGTCATTACAACTTCTAGTAAACGATCTATATTGGAACCTGAAATGAGATATGCTCCGTATTTTTGCATGTAGGTAATCAATTGATCGGCAATGCATCCTACGGCAATTACTTCTTTTTCAGCAATACAAGGTAAATTATTATCAAAAGAGCAACCAGCAACAATGTCTCGGGCGGCTTTTTCAATATCCGCAGTTTCATCAACGATAACAGGAGGATTGCCAGCCCCTGCACCAATAGCCTTTTTACCAGAGGATAATACCGCTTTTACCACTCCCGGACCACCCGTTGCTACCAACATATTGATTCCTGGATGTTTCATCATTTCGTTGGCTGCTGTAATAGAAGGATCCGCTACGGAAGTTAATAAATTATTCGGCCCCCCTGCTTTAACAATGGCTTCATTTAGCAGCCTTATTATTTTCATGGAAGTATTTTTGGCTGTAGGATGTGGACTAAAAAATACAGCATTCCCTGCCGCAATCATACCAATTCCATTGCAAATAACTGTTTCTGTTGGATTGGTAGTAGGTGTAATGGCACCAATGACACCATAAGGCCCCATTTCGATCAATGTTAATCCACTATCACCACTCCAGGCTTGGGTCGTCAAATCCTCTGTACCGGGAGTTTTTTGTGCAGCTAATTGATTTTTAATAATCTTATCGGATACTCGCCCCATACCCGATTCATCCACAGCCATTTGGGCCAGTAATGTGGCATTTTTATAAGCTACATCCCGCATCGCCTTTATGAGTGTTTCTCTTGTCTCTAAGGATAAAGTCCTCAACTCTTGATATGCTTTGCGAGCTGCTGCTACTGCTTCATCAACGGTATCAAAAATACCTCCGTCACAACTAGATGGCGCTTTCTCTGTTTGCATTTTCATTAGAATTTCCAATGTTATTTTTTCAATCAGAGCTTGATCTATACTCATATAATCTCCTCCTGCTAATACTCTACTACTTAGTAAGCAGCCAGAGCAGCTCTAGCAACTGTTATATCTTCATCAACCGTACCGCCGCTTACACCTAAGCCGCCAATCACATGTCCTCCAACAATCAGAGGAAATCCACCACCAAAAGTGATAAATCTACCATTATTTGCTGTGTTCAAACCAAATAGTGGCTGTCCTGGTGTTACTAACGGAGCAATTTCATCTGTAGGCGTTTTTAATGCAAGAGCAGTATATGCTTTGTCTAGAGCTATTGAAATACTGGCCAATAAGGCACCATCCATACGATGCTGTGCTACCAGATTCCCCCCTGCATCCACTACTGCAATCACCATAGGTATCCCTATTTCGATTGCTTTTTGTTCAGCTGCTTCTATCAATTGTTTTGCTTTTCCTAATATACTCACATGTTCTTTTGCTATATCTTTATCTTTTTCGCCCTGCAATACTGCTAATACCTTATTTTTTACGATCACAACAATTTCTTCTTGTTCCACACATCGTGCTAAAACAAATAAGAAGTCTGAAAGACGATTTAGATATAAGGATATTGGCAAAGTAACTTTTTCCGTTTTTTTCAGTCGAACAACAGAGCGTTCTGCCCGCCTTACCATAGTTCGTGCTAGGTCCAGTGCTGCACTTGCGGAACAAGAGCCAGGCGTTACAAAATAATGTTGCGGAATTCGTTTTTCTTCTAACATATCAATGAGTGACTCTAGTCTAGCAATATGCTCCTTAGTAATACGATAGTCAGCAACCTCTAAGGATTCTGTTGCCAAATCTGCATTTAAGGAAATCAATTCTTTTTGTATCGGCTCAATCATATCAACAGCCCAAGGTGAATGGGTAATCAGAGACTTACCTAACCCCATGGCAGCATTGGCTTCGTCCACTGTACCATACGCTTCAACTCGTAAACTATCCTTATAAACTCGCTGTTTACTCAGCAAGCTAGTTTTTCCTTCATCTCCTGTTTTTGTATAAACTTTCATCATACACTACTCCTCGAGTAAAGCTGTATTTAACTCGATATTGTCATTTTTCTTATTCCTGTACAATTTCCATACCACAATCTCGGGCAATATCCTTTGCAAGTGGTGTAATAATCGTTCCTTTGGGAACGGTTATACTCTTAGAACCATTCTGCGCCGCAGTTTGTATTGCGGTAGCGTCTAGCACCATTTTTTTATTTGCTGGAATATTAACCGCTACCTGCTCTTTTGGCTTCAATAATTGTTGACTGACTCCCGCGATAGTATGCACTGGAATCAACTGGATACCATACCCTTTTAGTTTTTTCAGATTGCCTTGCAGAGCCTGCACAAGCCCTGGGGCTGCTTCTCCCATCTTATACTGGGCTCGCCAACTATCCATTGGATCTGCAGCATTAAACGCAGCAACTATTGGTTTCCCCATCATTAGTCCTTGCAGAATCAGCGTGGAAACCATAGTATCTGACAATGTATAAGCTAATTTCGCCGCTGTATTTTGGGTAAGTACAGGTACAATTACAATATCAGCTTCCCGCAATATGTTTCCTGGATAAGGAGAATGGGCAGTAACAATATGTATGTGACTGCCCAGCACCTCTGTTATCCTTTGAATGCCCAAAATTTGTTCAGCAGACGCCGTTAGAACTACTGTTACCCCAATGCATAGGTCCTGCAGCTTTTTTATTTCTGCCAGGCCTTGTTCAAATCCAATGGTTCCGCCAGTAAAAATAACCAAGGCTTTTTGCTGGGACTGGCTAGATTGCCCATGAGTAGCAGCGGGCATTTGTTGTAATTGGCGCATAATCTCTTTGGTAACCAGTTGCACCATTTCTTCCTTATCCACGCTACACCTCCTGACATCGGGCTAGAGTTACTACATCGCCATTTTTTAGGCCAGTAGCATTCGCTTCATCTGTGTCAATATGAAATTCCAGACGAAAATCCGGTTTTACACGTACCAACACATTTTTTAGCGTTACTGCTCTAGTCCCACCAGTCTCTACACATACACGCTCTCCATCGGAAACACCAAAATGCCGAGCATCATCATTATGCATGTGAATATGTCTGGTTGCACAAATCAAACCTTCCGTTAACGTCACTGAACCCTGGGTACCAACAATCGTAATGCTAGCTGATTGATCAATATCGCCAGATTCACGTAAAGGCGGCACAACACCAAGACTAAATCCATCTGTACGGGATATTTCAGCTTGCGTTCTCTTGCGTACAGGTCCTAAAACCCGAACGCCCCGAATGACACCTTTCGGTCCCACCATGGTAACCGTTTCCGCAGCAGCAAATTCTCCAACTTGTTTTAAATCTTTTTGCCGTGTTAAGGTATGACCAGCACCAAACAATATTTCAATATGCTCGGCAGAGAGGTGGATGTGGCGATTTGATACTCCTACTGGAATATCCATATTTTGTTTCTCTAGTGAGGTAGTCTTCTCCAAAGCCTGCATGACTTGTTTCACTACTTCATCCAATATATTTTTTTCCATCCTCACACCTCAATCTGCCTATTATTTTCTACTACTTATAAAGATTCATCAATTTTAGGAAGAATTTTCTCAATGTCTGTATGAGGGCGTGGAATCACATGAACAGAAACCAGTTCACCCACTCTTTGAGCAGCTGCAGCTCCTGTATCGGTAGCCGCTTTTACTGCTCCCACATCACCACGTACTAAAACAGTCACCAAACCAGATCCAATTTTTTCATAACCCACTAATATTACATTAGCCGCTTTAACCATTGCATCAGCAGCCTCTATTGCACCTACTAAACCTTTTGTTTCTACCATTCCTAAAGCTTCTCCGCGCATATTACTCCGCCTCCTTATTATTTCTATCATAATGAATACAAGTTATCTTAGGATCACCCTTGACTCTAGGGCAAGCAGGATCACCGCAAATATTACAGTAACCAGATACTTTCTTAGGTTGCTCCGCAATCGGCAACTGTTCACTTAGCTCTAGTGTTTTTTTTCCTGCTTCTATTTCTTCCTGTACTGCTAACTGCAGCTCATCTACAGGAATCGTCTTTTCTTCCACCCCAATTTCTTTAGGTGTTTCTTCTACAATCACATTCTTTTTTTCTTTTAATCCCACTGTTTCTTTTGTGAGCAAAATACCGGATAACTGGTCATTAGGCCTAGGTATAATATGAGTAGCATACACCTTGTTGACTTTACTGCCAGCTGTCTTTCCAGCTTGAACGGCAGCTGTAACCGCACCAACGTTGCCACTCAATTTAATAACTACCATTCCGCCGCCTTTTGTCTTTTCATAACCAATTAGCTCTACATTGGCTGCTTTAAGTGCCGCATCAGTCGCTTCCAATGCTGCAGCTAATCCAACGATTTCAATGAGACCTAAAGCGTTTTGGACCATGCTTTCACCTCCCCATGGCCTTGTGCACTTTCTTGAAGAACCTTTTGAACCATACGGTAGACTATCGCGTATAAGTCATCCCGATCATTTACTTGCAAACCTTCGTCTTCTGACGGTTGCTCTTTAAAAGGAATACCTTTTACTAACCGCGCCGCATTGTAACCAAAATGCCGCCACTGGGCAGGACTTCCTGCTTGGCTTAAAGCAAATAACGGACTTTGGGCAGGCAGTTTGACATAATGAATACACAAGTCATCCATCCCAATACCCATTCCTATTCCCAGCTTTGATTTAGAAGCGCCCTCATAAGCTAGGGCTACTGCATCTTTTTCATTACTCTGCACAACAGTACAGGGTATTCCTTCTTCTTCCATTCCCGCTTGTACTTCTCTTATTTTTTGCTCACAACCTGTGTGAGGAAATAGATAGATGAGTACACAAGGTTTATTTTGATCTGGCAGCATAGCATTCACGCCTCTCTGTCAAGATATGACAGTACTAATCCAGTAGCTACAGCATTACGTGGGCCTTCGGAACCTCTAATATTTCCTCGTCCGCATACAATACTATATTCAGCTAATGCATCAGTCACCATATCTCCTACTTCAAAATCCATGGCAGATCCCCCTACCAAAACAACAAACTCAATATGACGAATATTGCCTGTAGGTGCCACGCGAGCTAAAGACCGAAGTGCATTCGTGACGAACACGCGTTTTTTAGCCTCTCTCCGCACATGACGAATCTTATCCAAAGGATGAGAACTGGGAATTGGAATCATGTCGCCATCTTTTAAAATTACCACGCGAGAAAAAACTTGCGGTGGAAGGTGCTGTTCATAGAAACGGACCGTTCCATCTTCCAGTCTTATATGATATAAGCTTTCTACTTTAGCCAATGGATATTTCTTAATATCTTCCGCTAGGTCAAAATCGTTTAATCCTAGTTCAGAATTGATCAGCATGGTAACCATATCACCAGCTCCGGCTAAATGAATGGATAATACACGTTCATCCCTCGTGATAATAGCCGCATCTGTGGATCCGCCACCCATGTCAAGAATTGCCAAAGGCTTATCCGTCCCAGGGGTTGTTAGTGCCCCCCGAATCGCCATATTAGCCTCGACTCCTGCAATGACCACTTTTACCCCTAAATTGCTTCTCAACTGGTTAGCGATTTGTTCCATAGGAAGACGGCTTGTTTTTACCATAGCCGCTAAAGCCACAGCATTTTCTAGAGCAAATTCTCCAGCCAATCCACCCTGCACCTTTTGAGGTACAAAAGTATCAACTGCCAGAATATCTTGTATCTTCATGTCGGCAAGCTGTTGCTCCGTAAGTTCACTCATGACTTGACGGACTCGTTCCAACATCCCGCTTACATTTGTACCAGCTTCTCCTTGCACATCAAGGACGGGCTGCACTCTTTCTACTGTTTCCATAATCTTACTAGCCCCAGATTCAACATCAATATCAGCGTTACCCTTTGATCCCAAAATAGTGATGAACCCTGCTGGGATGGTCCGAGCTTTCACGTCACCTTGAGGGGTGCGCACAACAACCGCTGAACGATTGCCAATTAAAGCACGAGCAATGGGTACCACCATTTTTGTATCAACCGCTGATAATTCAAATACTGTGGCTATTCCGTAGGGATTTGATAAGGTTTTAATGGTTTGCCCCGGCTCTGCTACTTCAACAGCCGAAAGCATTCCAATAGGGACCTTTTCAATGAGTGTTACCTCATCCACTACAGGTATAACTTTCTGTAAACGGTTGGAAATCAGTACAGCATCATCTTGGCGAACAATCACGCCCTGAAGGTCAATGCCCCGCCCTAATGCCTGATTAAGAACACGCGATGCGTCTTCAAAATCAATGTTCTCAGGAATGACACAAATCACTTTTTCTCCTGGCGTAACACTAGCTAGCTGACTAAACGAAACGGTTTGACCAACGCCTAAACCTACACCACCTGGAGTAGATGGATTATGACCAATCATCGTCGATTCTGTAATAATCGTTTCGGTGATTGTTTCCATTGCCAAGTCACCAATTACAGGCGTTGCTTCATTTAACCTGATTTCAGATACATCAGCCATTTGTAGTCCAGCCTTTTTCAACGCCTCTTCTAAAGCAATGACAATGCCTGGAATATTTGCTAGTGTACCTTTTATACCTGTAGTTTTGATAATACTACTGGCGTAAAACTTTGTGACTTTTGCTGAGTCCATAGCAGCCAAGCAAACTTCTGTTGTAGAATTCCCAATATCTACACCTGCAACTATCGCCATGAAAATTCCACCTTACTCCGCTCTGAGACGATTACGCCGTTCGTACACTCCTGCAGCCTCTCTCACAAAAGCGGCATTTATTTTTGCATTATATTTTGTTTCCATTTCTTCTGCAATGGCTAGTAATTCCGCCCTAGTTGACCGATAAGGACGAAGAGCATTATAGATTTGCAGTATCCGCTCATCAGGAATTGCTGTCAATTCTGCAGCTCGACGAAGATTATCACCAAACTGATTTCTACCAACACCATCAGCAATTTCAGCCTGCATTCTAAGAGTCTCTGGAGCAATACGTACGTCTTGAGACTTAACATCGCCATTTAATACGTTCGCCAAGGTAATATCGGATAGCTTTTTCCCTGTGGGAGATTTTAACAACTCTGGCCGTTTTGTAGCCAAAGGATAGTCTTTATCTGGATTTAATCCTTGGGTAGCAGCTACTGGAGCAGCTTGTGGAGTTTGTGCTATTGGTGCCCCTTTACTCATGGATTTTAATACTTCACGAACCATATCTTCAATCATTTTTTCTTGAGACATTTCGATCACCTCCGCTTAGTTAGAATTTGACTTCGATTTCAATTGGCTTAGCACCTTGAACCACATGTTCGGTTTCTTTAATATGCAGCACTGCTGCTTTTGCTTGAAATTTAGGTCTAGCCATCTGGTCATTTTTGGTTGGCACTGGAGTAGGAGATTCACCTTTTGCATATTTAGCAGCATTACGACCAATGGCACGATAAGCTGGTAAATCAAGCAAAGGAGATTGGGAGAAAAGTTCTAGATTGCTAAGTGGTGGCAAATCCTTTTGATGAATTACACTCGTACCTCTAGATTGTATGCCGATAGCAATCCCTGATCCACTCAACTTGGTCGCATCATGAGCAGCAAAGGCTACGTCAGACGTACGCAACACACGTATCACTCTAGCATTCAGCCCTTCTTCTTCAATACCTGCGATCATTTCCCTAAGCACATCACTGTGAGGGACGTTCACAATTGTCTTATTCTGATACTTAGCAAAAGCTGGAGCCAAGGCAATTATCACTTCATCGGCTCTTGTTCCGGGACGTGCTTCTCCTTTTTCCACCAAAGTCATGGGACGTCCAGTAGCTACTGCATTCGTAGTAGGTTTGGGTTGTTCCATACCTTGCATTACTTGCACAATGATTTCACGAATCATTTGCTCGTTAATTTGCATTACACTACACCTCTCTTTCCAACTTAAGCATCATAATCAGACGGATTAATTGCCTGACTGATGTTTTTAATTTCGTTCCAACGTTCATCACTCATTTGGTAACCAGTTCCTGGACCGCGATAGTCATTACGACTATTCACTGCACTAATAACATTAAAGTCTTTATCCAGAATCGCCGAAGTATGAAGGTAATCTCCAGAAATACGTTGTTTTAAGATGTTCAATATATGACCAGCTAAATCATTAAAACCGTTTTTAGCCAATGCTTTAACGATATCAATACCTGTAATGCCACGACTCATTAGTTCTTGAGCAGCTTTTAAATCTTCTACTACATTACGTGCTGGCACATCTTTACTGCCATGAGCATAGGTTGCTGCTTCCACTTCTTCATCTGTAATTGCTGGGAAGCCCAGTTCTTTAAACACAGCCTGAAGTCCTCTAGCTGCTTTATTGCGAACCGCAATAACTTCTTCTTCTGAAGCTGGACGCAAACCACCATCTACTTTCAAGTCACGTTGCATAATGTTCCAATCATCATAATCGTCCACATCCCAGTTAGAACCTGCAAACATATTATCATAATTGGGGACACCGCTATAACCTGAGCAGATAAAGTCTGTACCAGGAAGAAATTGCATTAAAGTACGAGCTGTACGACGAATATCAGAATGTGTAAATGTTTGGTCATTACTGGATGCTACTTCCATATCTAGCATAGCTGCACAAAGATTTTCTGCTAATACGGCACGAATACCAGATGGAACAGCAGCTGGTACACCAATGCAACTTACAGAACCATTCTGTAGGCCCTGTACACCAGCACCTCTAGTAAGCATGATGCAGCGAATTTCCAAATACAACATGGATTTACCTTCTGCATAACCCATTTGTACTTCTGACCCTGTACCAGAAGTAAATCTCATTTTTAATCCCCGTGAAGCATATGCCGAAGCAAGAAATGCTTTTGACCAAGGTGTATCATCACCATCAACAAACACGTTTTCTGTACCATATACGGAAATGGTTTCTGCATAGGCAGTTATGCCACGCATGCCAAGTTCCAATTCAGTTGCTTCTTCCAAAGCACATTGAATAAGTGTACCGCCACGACCAGCTTGACTGCCTATCAACAAGGCTAACGCATTAAAAGGAGCGTAGCGAACTACTGCAACAGTCGTTTCCATTTCGTCAAAACCACGAAGTGCTGCTTCCGCACCATCGGCAGCAATCAAGACTGGATTATCATTAACATTGGTGATGTGACATTGGTTGGAAGGAGTTTTACGAGCCCGCATTTTTTGCATGGCCATCATCATCTCTACAACATTCATGGTGTTAAATACAGCCACAAGTTTCGCAGCTGTTAACCCACGAACAATATCAACAACTTCTTTTCGGGATACATTCACATCAACAAGCATCTTGGCAATTTGGCTAGCTTCCATAGCCATTGCTTTCTCAGCAACTTTCACATCGATGGCATAGTCAGCAATAAATTGCTCAATAAAATCGAAATTACTACGAGCAACGCCGTCCATTTCCACAATTTTGCCATTTTCAATTTTAATACTAGGTATTGGATCGTTAGGGCTACCCATGGCGATCAGACCAACCTCTGGCCATTCTTTTACGAAGCCGTCCTGGTTTACAGGGCGGGCAGCTAAGACTTCAAAACGTTTTGATCTCTTCATTGTTTTTCCCCTCCCTGCATTAGATATATGGCTTAGTTACTGATGGAGCTGGTCCAGCCATAGACTCCAACAGTTTTATACCTATTTCTTTGGCGGCAAGTACGGCTTGACGCACGGCACCAGAGTCACCTGTAACCATTAGAATGACTTCATTAGAAAAACTAGTTCCGCCTGCTGGGCTAGCATAGCCAACCACCTCAACATTGGCCGTTTTAACAGCAACATCGGACATGAGCACACCAATGGCAGCAGGAGCACCAACAATCAATCCAAAAGCTTTGCCTAGTGGAGCACCAAAAGCCTTATTGACAGCATAACTTGCCCGAGCCGTATATTGTAATTCAAGATGTCCAGCATCGTTAGCATATACATCGCCAAATGTACGATCAAGTTCTTTCAATGCTACTTCAATAGCACGGCGAGCATCCGATACTTCTTCCGCACCAAAGAGAATCAAGGAACCATGTCCTGCTCCACCTTTTGTATCACGAGGTAATTCGATAGATATGATTTCTGTATTGGTAGCTTTTACAGCTTCGTCAGCAGCCATAATATGTGGGCCAGCTCCTGTACGAGCACCTAAGATACCAATAGAACGGTATTTGGGATCAATTTTCATTTTTTCATGTAACATAGGGTCAACGTTTGCAATTACTAGACCAATAGTATCGCCGATTGCAGTCCCAACGAATTCTGTAATACCAGGATTTACTGAGCTTTTCGGTTTCTCTTGCGCCGCTTGCGCAGGAGTGTTATTTTCCATTCTTTTTTTAATTTCATCCATGACCTTGTCAATTAATTGATCTTGCATATAATTCTACCTCCAAATTAATACCTATTTTACCCGATGATCAAGTCGCTCTAAGACTCCTACTAAGTTGGACTTAAGAGCGACTTAATCCGAAGGATAAGTGCAACTACGACTCAATAGAGCTAACACTCCATTTGAATCCAGTCTACTTTATCTTAGGAAGAATTTTTTCCACATCTGTATGGGGACGTGGAATAACGTGAATAGACACAACTTCGCCAACTTTTTGCGCAGCTGCTGCACCAGCATCTGTTGCCGCTTTTATCGCGCCAACATCACCACGCACCATCACTGTCACTAGGCCAGAACCGATTTTTTCATAGCCCACTAATTGAACATTTGCTGCTTTCACCATAGCATCAGCAGCTTCAATGGCACCTACTAGCCCTTTTGTTTCAATCATTCCTAATGCTTCACTCATGATGTACACCTCCCTTCCCCGAAATATGCGACCAATTCATCCATTCCTTCTCCTGTACGAGAAGAGACAAAGAAAATTGGTTCTTTTACGCCCACTTGCATTAAGCGAGCCTTGGCCTTATCTCGATCAATTCCAGGAACATCGATTTTTGTTACCACACCGATAACAGGACGAGAAAACATACCGGCAAACCCAGGAGGAAGAGTTACTTTCAAATCCGTTGCATCCTGCACAACAACGACAACAGATGCTTGGGTAGCTGTTACCATCAATGCTGAATAGAAACGTGGTATTTGTGCGTATTCTCCGGGTGTGTCAATGGCTCCATCGGAAAACTGGATACTCTGGGTTTTTTCGGCGGTTCGGCAGTTGTTCTGCAGCGTATGAATTAGAGATGTCTTTCCTGCTCCTACGGCCCCAACTAGCATTACTTTCTTCATGTTATGACTTTGTTTGCTTTGGTCCAGTAAAGCCTAAACTATTAACTAGAAGATTAGTAACCTGCCGCAGAGCCGCTTCTACATTAGATACTGTGCCTACTAATACCACCGACCCAGTAAAACGATCCATGAAACCAATTTGCACAGCCGCTGCTTTGGTAGCCACATCCGCTGCAATGATTGCTGCTTCACTAGGAGTAATGGTTAAAATTCCGATTGCCGAAGTAGTTTCTAGCCCTAGCTTGTCACATAACTCCTTTTTAGGATTTGCTATGAGGTGCGCTAATGTCACCTGCTTACCTGGTACGTATTCTTGAACTACCCTTGGTTTTTCTGCCGTCATACCATTCCCTCGCATTCCTCACACTAGTTTGACAATTATAAATATTTCTCATTTTTACTTTTTCACCTTGCATATTTATTGCTTAGCCACTGGACATAATTGCTCTATCTCAATTATCCATAATTGGTATACATTAAACTACTGTTTTATATAGGATTTTTTTGTTTTACACCTTCAATGTTTTTACCACAAAAGCAAAAAAGGACTGCTTTCCAGCAGTCCTTTAGCATTCCAATTTCTCCATTTTTCAGATTTCATTATCCTACGTTGCATTTTGCTTTGTTATAGAATTTTTTTGCAACTTTTTCTTATATCTATCTTAGCACTTCACTC
>JARBUM010000189.1 GCA_029239675.1 Pelosinus sp.
GGTCAACATAACGCCATATCTGTCCTATCGACGTCCAGTAGACCTTTTTAGCATAACCACTACCGGTATCGTAATCAGAACAGAAATAACCGCTTCTGGAATGCCATTTGCCAGAATAATTCCCCAAATGACTGTATGCACTGAGTCAGAGTTGAGCCCCCGGGCGGCTGCAAAGTCAGCGGCATATAACAAATAAATCATCCCCATGACGCCAATCGTATTCGTCAGAGACCCCACTGCGGCGCCAACGCCGATGCGAACCGATTCATTGCGTGACGGAAACAGCTTGTAGCAGTAATATGCCGTCAAACCGATTAAGATTCTAGGAACAACAGATACTAATGGGTTAAGCAGTGCAAATGATAAGATATTTGGCGCTGTCATGTTTTGGAAGACGCTGAACAATCCAAACAGCAAGCCAACCATCATACCTACAGCAGGACCTTCCAAAATCGCACCAATAATAACCGGGATATGCATTACCGTCGCTTTAATTGTCGGCAAGGGGATAAAACCATAGCCAGTAAGGCCGAGGATAACGCTGACTGATGCCAGCATACCGGAAACGGTAAGTTGCCTTGTGCGCATAATAGGACGTGCTTGTTCTTTGTTTGTCATCTTATTCCCTCCGCTCTTATTCCCTGTAGGATATAAGTCGTAATTTAGACATCCCTTGTTTCCCAGTTCAGTTTGCAGCACAATACTGACTTTTTTTGCGGGAAACGTAACCATGTATAGACTACCACTTGCTGCAAAAAAACTCAAGCAAAAACAGTGGACGATCACCTCAAATCTACACAAAAAAGGCTTCAAAGCAAATTGCTTTGAAGCCTCATACTTACTGGTGGGGTTAAACGGACTCGAACCGCTGGCCTCTTCGATGTCAAACTAAAGATTGAAATCATTTATTTACTGGTATAAAGACCGCAAACCCAGTAAAACCGCTTACACGATAGGAATAAGGTCGCTGTAAAACACTTCAAATAATTGTAAATATTTAGGGTGATTTGGCAAGGTTTTTCTCTCAAAAAAGTTATTTCTATAACAAAAACCTCACCAGCAGACCCCACCAATATATAAACAGACCTCTTCGAGACCTCGTGACGGCTAAAAAACCACGAAAATTACGTAAACCCCACCCAAACCCCACCAAGAACCCATCTGTCCATTGGAAAAACACATCGCTAGTCGCAAATAATCTCTTTTACTTGTCCTATGTAGCATTTATTCCTCCATAAAAGTTGACCCACCAGATACAGTGAATCAATATTCAATTATATTGCATAATGATTAATCACTGTTTTTCGCGATGCGTTTAGCAATCAGATTTCTGCTCCAGTCTGTCAGCTATAGATTTAATAGTCTTTAATAACACCTTGGTAGCATGAGGTCTGTGCGATATCACACCTTGTTGGTCGTCATATTCCTTAGCTATCAGTCGGACAGCATCCTCCATTGCTCTTAACGAAGGAAGTTCCTCAAAATAGTAATCCCTAATATTAGTAAACCCATATCTGTTACCTAGTGCATTCCTAAATTCAATCAACTCACCACTAGGAGCGTTTCGTATAAATGAAATTACCTTATCCAGGTTTATATGATTAAAGATCTTTAGTCTGCTGTCTTCTCCTTTAGATGACGATATTCTGCGGCAAAACGCTTCAACATCCGTACTCAGCAAATCAGCTAACTCTGAGACAGTAGTCTGGACGGCTTTTCTTTCTAGAGTTTCGTTTACTGCATAAACATAAGACTTAATCTCCTTATAATCTCCTGAGAACTTACTTTCAAAGAGTTCGAAATTATTATCAAAGTTCTGAACTGGCGGTTCATCTCTTAAAGCAATTAAATCTAATCCTATCTTAAATTTATTTTTCAATTCATCCACCGAAATTGGAATAGAATTTGAACTTACAAGGCTTTCGAAAATATAAAATACTCTAAGGTAGCAAGAAAAACTGGCATTACCTTTTTCTATCATCGCAAGTATTGTAGTAACACTCTCAGAAAATTTTTCATCTGTCATTTCCCAATAAGAATCCACAAATATACTTACTATGTCTTGGTCTTTCTGTATTGGGTAAAGAGGTGCAACTTCATTATTAAACTCATTTGTATTGAAGTTACCCTCAAAAATCATTCGCCATATAGAAGGGAAAAATGGATATTGATTATAAGTTGCGGGGAAATATTTTTGTAAAAAGGGCACCAGCGATTTCGGCTTAATCTTTTGACCATTTTCTTTTAGCATTGTAGCTTCTTCTTCATCCGAAAGTTGAAGAAGATAGTAACTATTTGATGTGTAACTCTTAAAATCTTGCTTTGTATACTTACCTGTCATTATTTCGAATGCTGAAGCTAAATGAAACACTAATATTTTTTTGGATAACTCTACCTGTATTGAACAATGGTCAGCTTCAATATGACTAAATACTTGTCTAAAATCGTCTAAAGAATATCTCAAGATACGTAAATTCTGAGTTTCACTTGTCACGAAGGTATCTAGAATTAAATCAATATTATCATTTAAGAAGTCGGCATATTTCTTATCCCTGTAATCACGAATAATATTCTCTATTATTTGCTTATATTCCGGAATAAATTCAATCGTTTTACCAATTAGCTTTTCTTTAATACGTTTGAAAACACTATAGTCATCAAACAACTCTTTCATTCTGGCAGTAAGTATTTCTTTATCGAATTTCTCATTGCTTTTAAGGGTATGAGTAGCCGCTGCTATTTTAGCTTCTATATTATGAGAAATCATATGGTTCTCTAACTCTTCATCATACCCAATAATAATTACTTTAGCCCCTCGACTTTCGACAATACTACTTATGTAGCCAAAGACTTCCTTAATATCAACATTTACCCTTTCTAGGTCATCAAAACAAACTACATATTTAGAATAATCTATTAACCTGTCATACGGGATCTTGATTGAAAAACCAGTATATTTTTCAATTACAGTTTTAATCACTTTTACTAGGTCTTTGGCGGAATTTACATTATGAGCTACATAGAATAGCTTTTCGGGAATACTTTCAACGTTTGAAAGTCCATTTAGAGATATGTATAATGGTTCTTTATCTGTTATTGCCACTTTGAGCACGTTGTTCCAAAAATAGGTCTTACCTGTACCCCATTTTCCATTTATAAATATTGCGTAGCTTGTTCGTTCCCTTGCAATATAATCTAAAATTACACTGACTAATTCTTGCATATATACCGCCCTTTCATTGCCGTATAACAAGTCGGCTTTATTATTTGCTAATTTTTCTCTCATACCCATTAAGTAGTTTCCACAGGCTATGAATATTGTCTTCAATGAACATATCATTAGACCTACCCCCACAGTTCATACAACAAAAAGACTTCGCATTTGCAGCGAAGTCTTGGTTTTGGTGGGACTAACTGGACTCGAACCAGTGACCCCTGCAATGTCAATGCAGTACTCTAACCAACTGAGCTATAGTCCCATGATTATATAGTAGTAGGGGGTAGTAAGGTTACTCCCCCTACTGTCTAAACCTAAAATGAATATTATTCATTCATTATAAAAATTACACTTGTAATATATAGAACGGATGGAAGGTCACTACTTGACTTTCCAGGCTGTCCTCGTATTGGAAGACATACCCACCTAATGTCAACGAAGCGCTCTAACCAACTGAGCTATAGCCCCTAGCGACATAAACTATTATATTATGGTGAACCTAGCTTGTCAAGACATTCTAGTAAAGAATGTTGTTCGCGATAACCAATCTTTGAATCTGATTAGTGCCTTCATAGATTTGCATAATCTTGGCATCACGCATGTATTTCTCTACAGGGTAATGTTTGCTATAACCGTAGCCGCCGAGAACTTGGACAGCATTGGTGGTAATGTTCATAGCAGCGTCGGCCGAAAAGCATTTGGCAATAGCAGACTCTTTAGTGTATTCTACATTTTGATCTTTCATCCAGCAGGCTTTGTAAACTAACAGACGCGCAGCTTCGAGTTGCATGGCCATGTCAGCGATCATTGCCTGGACGAGTTGGAATGAGGCAATAGGCTTGCCAAACTGCTGGCGTTCTTTTGAATATTTGACTGCGGCGTCAAAGGCTGCCTGGCAGAGACCAACAGATACAGCACCAACGAAAGGCCGGGCGGCATCAAGGGTCTTCATGGC
>JARBUM010000190.1 GCA_029239675.1 Pelosinus sp.
CATTGACCATTCCGCTAGTTTGAAGACACCCCTTAGTAAATAACGATTGGGATCAATAATTAATTCGTAACCTCGCTTGTTACTACATCAGACGACGAAGTTTTGGTAATCAATGTTAATCCTACAGAGATCACTAATGAACTTGCCATAAATATATAAGATGCACTTGGTCCACCTGTAACGCCATTGAGATAGCCTACAATATAAGCTCCGACAAAGGAACCTAAAGCTCCGAAGCTATTAATTAAGGCCATTGCCCCACCTGCCACATTTCTAGGTAAGATTTCCGGAATAATTGCAAAAAACGGGCCATAGGGAGCATACATTGCACCACCAGCAATAACAAGCAGAAAATAGGACAGCCAGAAATTGGATGTTCCAACCAGATAGGAGCCAAAAAAGGCAACTGCGCCGATGAATAAGGATACCCATACAAAACCTTTACGGTTTTGTGTCTTGTCAGAATAATAAGAAACAATTACCATCAATGCTGCTGCCAGTGCATAGGGTACTGAGGAAAGCCAGCCTGCAGCAACAATTCCCATGTTAGATGCCGACTTCAAGATGGAAGGCAGCCACATTACAAACCCATAAACGCCAATACTCCAAAAGAAATATTGGAAAGCAAGAGTGATTACCTTAGGAGATTTGAAGGCTTGCCGATAATTTTTAACTGGTTTTAAACCTTTTTGTTCTTCCAGCAAAGCGTCTTCAATGTCTTTTTTCTCTGATGCAGTTAACCATTTTGCATCTTTAGGATGATCACAAACCATCATCCACCAAATAACAGCCCAAATAATGGATGGAAGGCCTTCAATAATAAACATCCAGCGCCAACCAAAGGAATTAACAAGATATCCTGATACGATAGACATCCATAACACAGTAATTGGATTCCCCAAAATAAGGAAGGTATTTGCCCTTGAACGTTCTCGCTTCGTAAACCAATGGCTTAAAAAGACCAGCATGGCAGGCATAACAACACTTTCGACTACCCCAAGCATAAATCGAATGACATATAAGGCAGATAGATCGTTAACCATACCCGTTGCGGTAGCCAAACCACCCCACAAAATCAGAGTCCAAAAAACTAATTTTTTGGCACTGCGCTTTTCAGCATAGAGTGCACCTGGAATCTGGAAAAAGAAATACCCTAAGAAAAATAATGCACCAAGTAATGAGGATGCCGATGCAGTAATATTTAAATCCCTTGCCAGACCAGATGCCGCCCCAAAACTGTAATTCGCCCGATCGAGATACGCTAAACTATAAGTGATAAACGCCAACGGAATCAGTTTCATCCAACGACTTGGAGCCAATGCTTTTATTTCCATCTTACTCTCCCCTTCTTCTCTTATACATTTTTGAATATTCGATTATTAAGTCTTGCATTTACCTTGAAATATTCCTATCGCATTAGACTTCCCAGCTTTCTTTTATTACACACTCCTTTCACGATTTAAAAGACTTAGTTTAGATTACGAAGTAATCTAAATCACATCTATTTTTAACAACAGAGCACCATTCCCACTATCCTGCATTACTTCACAGGATAGTGAGGCGGATTACCAGTTAGCACGGCAACTACATCACTCGCAACCATTACACTCATTCTAGCCACTGTTTCCCGAGTATTTGATCCGGCATGTGGCGAAAGGACGACATTACGTAAACTAAAAAATCGCTCATCCTTCAGGGGTTCCAAAGCAAAGGTATCCAGCCCTGCACCAGCAATTACCCCTTCTTGCAAGGCTTTAATCAGATCCTCTTCTACAATAAGGTCACCCCGAGCTGTATTGATAAGCACAGCCGTATTTTTCATGCCTTGTAAACTCTTTAGATTAATCATGCCAATAGTTTCTGGTGTAGAAGGTGTGTGTAACGATATAAAATCAGCTTTTGCCAATAATTCATCTAATGGCACATATTTGATTCCATACTGAGCAGCAAAATCGAGATTAGGCCAGAGATCATAGGCAGTGACATTCATATCAAAGGCAGCTGCCCTTTTAGCAACTTCCCTGCCAATATTACCTGTCCCCACAATTCCTATGGTTTTGTCTGCCAGCTCCGTTCCCGTAATTCTCTCCCATTTCCCTTGTCGAACTAATCCATCCATAGCAGCGATATTACGAGCAGCCGACAGCAATAGTCCCATGGCCAATTCGGCAACTGCTTTCGTTAAGACACCTGGAGTAAATGTAACTTGTACACCATGGCGCTTTGCAGCAGCAACATCAATATTGTCATACCCTACGCCATATTTTCCAATCACTTTAAGACTCGGCAGTCCCGCCGCAATGACCTTCTCTGATACTTCATCTGTACCTGTAATTAAGGCATCCATGCCAGGTATTAACGCTAGTAGTTCCTGTTCCTTTAAAGGCCTTCCCACTGGGTTCCAGGTAATGGAGTACCCTTGAGACTCCAAGATCGTCTTTGCTTCCTCACATAAAGCAAAGGATCGTGCCGTTACTAAGACTTTTATCATAATACAACTGTTCCTCCCTATCGCCATTACTCTTTTAAAATCCGCCCTCTGCCTAAAGCACTACGTTCTTCTTCATAAAATCTTCCAGTTGCTTCTTGTTGGGCAATCCATCATTATCACCAGGAGACATAACTGCCAAGGCACCAATGGCATTTCCTCTTACCACTGCCTCTTTAAGAGAGAGGCCTGCACGTAATCCGCTAACTACACCTACAGCAAATCCATCTCCTGCACCAACTGTATCCACGACATGTTGAACTTTAAAGCCCTCCACTAAGAAAGATGTATCCTGTGTCTTGACAAAAGCCCCCTTGTCACCTAGCTTAATAATGACAATCTTAGCTCCTTCTCCAAGATAAAAATCTGCAATCCTACTTGGATCATCACTACCCGTTAAGATTTTTCCTTCATTAATTCCAGGCAATACAATATCACTGCGAAAAGCTAAATCATTAATAACTTGTACCATTTCTTCTTTGCTTTTCCATAATTGGGGCCGTAAATTGGTATCAAAAGAAATACAAATACCTTTCTCTCTAGCAGCAGCTATCAACTTATAACTTACTTCTCGACAAGTAGAAGATAGAGCGGGAGGTATTCCTGTTACATGAAGGTGTTTCACTGTATCCCATGCTATCTGATTCGTATCTTCTGGCTGTAAATGAGATGCCGCTGAATGCCTTCTAAAATAAAATACTTCCGGATCGCCAACTTCAACTTTTGATTTAAGCTGAAAACCAGTAAAATGCCCTGCATCATAAGTCACATAACTCGTATCAATCTTATTTTCCAAAAGAAATTTGTTAATATATTTTCCAAAAGGGTCTTCTCCCAATTTTGTAATATAAGCCACCTCATGTTCTAAGCGAGCCATGCCTATGGCAAAATTTACTTCTGCACCTGCCACAAGTTTTGTAAATTCTTCGATTTGATCAAGCTCCCCCTCTTGATTGGCCAGAAAAAGTGCCATTGGTTCTCCAAGGGTAAGAATTTCACACATATACTTTCCTCCTGTCATTTTCATTCATACGTTTTTTTAAAATACTCTATTAATTTATTAATAGCATCCGTTAATACCTCAAGAGGCTCAGGCCCACAGGGATATTCAATTCCTAGTGGAACATTCTGCGGCAACAACTTTAATATTGACTGCCAATCCACTATTCCCTTGCCCAGAAACTGGGCAACTGGTTCATCATTTTCGTAGGATACATCTTTCAAGTGAATATATTTTACATATTCAGCAAGCTCAGAAGCGTTGTTGACTGGATTTTCATTGACCCAATACCAGTTGCCAATATCGTAAGTACAATACATCGGAATACCATATTCCTTACAGCAAGCTAAAAAGTCTTTTAACACTTTTAATTTTCCACTTTGCATTGTTTGGTCATTTTCCACAGTGACGATCATATTTCTATTTTGTAGAATACCTTTTAATTCCCTGATTTCATCTAGATTAGCGGCATCAAAATCACCAATCGTAAACTTTACCATTTTCATTTTCATACGTTCAGCCTCATCCAAACAAGGAAGGAGGTTCCCTATATCAAGGTATTCCTCGCTAAAAAGTGGTATTGGAACAGAATATGACAATTCTATGCCTTGACGCTCTGCTTCTAATGCCATTATTTCAATTTCCCTTTGAAAATCTACAATCCACTCGCG
>JARBUM010000191.1 GCA_029239675.1 Pelosinus sp.
AAAAAGATTTATAGAATTATGTAAACTAGAACCTGTAAAAAGCGACAGGGGCATGAAAGTGATATAGAGTACAGGAAGGTCGTTGCTGAGGAAACGTGGACACTCATGGAACACCCCCTTTATTCAATAGCCCTATCATGTTGGTGATAGCACCCGCAAAAATAAAAAACATTTTAGGGGGATTTTTCAGATGAACAAGAAACTATTAAAAGTGGCAGTAATGGCTGCTCTGGCTACCAGCATTGCGGTACCAGCATTCGCTAATCCATTTTCCGATGTACCTGCAAAACACTGGTCTTATGATGCAGTAAGCAAATTAGCTCAAGCTGGTGTAATTGAAGGTTATGGCGATGGCACTTTCAGAGGAGACAAAACCGTTACTCGTTATGAAATGGCACAAATCGTAGCAAATGCTATGACTAAATCTTTGAATGCAGATCAAAAAGCAACTGTTGATCAATTATCAAAAGAATTTGCTACTGAATTAAACACTATTGGTGTAAAAGTAGAAGGTATGCAAGATCAAATCGATAACATGGTAAAAATCTCTGGTGATGCTCGTGTGCGTTATACTAATGTAGAAGACGAAAATGACAAAACTGACCTTCGTACTCGTGTTTCTTTCGATGGTAAAATCAACGAAGACGTTAAATACAATGCTCGTTTAAGTGGAACCTTCCAACCTAATGAAAATAATCAAACAGTTGGAATCAAATTAGATACTGCTAACGTATCATTTAATGCTCTTGGTGCTAATGCTACAGTAGGTCGTCAAGATGTTCTGTTGGGTTCAGGTATTATGTTTGATGATAGAATGACTGGTCTTGGACTTCAAGCTGGTGCTTTGAAATTGTATGCAGGTAACAATACTGGAACTAATGATGCTGATTCTGAACGCATGTATGCTGCTGAGTATGGCGTTAATATTCTTGGTGCAAAAGTAACTGCTGACTACCTGAAAAATGGTGATAACAAAGCATACGGAATCAATGGTTCAGCTCCTATTGGCACAGGCGTAACCGCTCTTGCTGATTATGTTAAAAATGATTCCAATGACGCTGATTCTACTGCTTTTGGTGTGAAATTTAACAAACTTGGATTGACTGTACTTCATAGAGATGCAGATGCAGGCGTTTACAATGCTTACTCTTCTGCAGATGTAATTGCTCTTCCTACAGACCAAGCTATTAAAGGTATGGAATATCAATACGATAAAGCCCTTACTAAAAATGCTGACTTAAAAGTTAAATACCAAGATTTCGATAACATGAATGCACGTACTTCTGCAGCTGTTAACGTAAAATTCTAATACTACTCTTAAAAAGCACCCTTCGGGGTGCTTTTTTCTTGTAATGTTAGAAGTTCTTTTTGGAAAAAACGCTGAACCGCGAAGATGCGAAGAGGTATGAAGAACGCGAAGATGAGCTTATAGGATTTCTTCGTGTGCTTCGTCTCGCGTAAGCGTCTTCGCCCCTTCGCGTTTTAAACCATTTTTTTACTATATCAAACTCCCTTTGTGTCCTTTGCGTCTTTGTGGTTAATACGTAAACCCAATCTACACCCTTTTTCTGTGATCACTGCACCTCTGTGCTTAAAGAAATCTTCCACAGAACCTCTTGTTCGATTAAAACGGAAATAATGATTCATATAAATTTTCAAACTAGCAGGATAATTTAATCTTATGTAGAATGATTATCAATATCAAATGGAATACATAGAGAATGTACTATTTGAGAGAGCAAGAGTGGCGCCCTTTCTGAAAAGTGTGGATTTGAGGAAACATGGAGACTTGAGTCCAACTTTTTTAGGCTTCACTCTGCGCAAAAAAACATAACTTAAGGAGATATTAAACATGAACAAAAAATTAGTAGCCTCTTTGGCAGCTGCAATGGTACTTGGTGTAGCCGGTACTTCCTTTGCTGCTGCAAATCCTTTCGTAGACGTTCCGGCAAAACATTGGTCTTATGATGCAGTCAATACCTTAGCGAAAGCTGGTATTGTAGACGGATATGGCGATGGCACTTTTAAAGGAGACAAAACCATTAGCCGTTATGAAATGGCGCAAATGGTGGCTAAAGCAATGGCTAAATCCGAAAAAGCAGATGCCGAGCAAAAAGCAATAATTGATAAACTTTCCGTAGAATTTGCAGATGAGCTAGAAGGATTAAATGTCCGTGTAACAAAGCTTGAGAAAAATGCTTCTACCCTAAAAGTCTCTGGTGAAGCACGTTTACAATACGAAGATATTTCTGCCGAGAATAATCTTTCTAATTCCCTAGAACTACGTACTCGTGTACATTTAGATGGAAATATTAATGATCAATGGTCATATTATGGCCGCCTGCAATCAGAAAATAGCCTAAGAGGTGAAAGTGGCGATGATTCTGTAACCATGGATAATGCCTATGTGAAAGGTCAATTATTAGGCACTACAGCTACCATTGGTCGTTTTGATTACTTATTAAACAATGGCTTAATGATTGATAGTACCTTAAATGGCGTTAATCTTGAAGTTGGCAATGTGCTGAAGGCTAATGTATTTTATGGTAAAGATAATAATAAAGATGCTTGGGGTGCAGATGAAGACACTGCCACCAATCACTTAGAAGTAACTGGCTTAGGTCTGAATTATGATGCATCAAAAGCAACTACCTTGACAGGTGGCTATTATCAGTTTAAGAACAAAGATAA
Source organism: Pelosinus sp. (assembly GCA_029239675.1). Lineage (GTDB taxonomy): Bacteria > Bacillota > Negativicutes > DSM-13327 > DSM-13327 > Pelosinus. The sequence goes on from JARBUM010000191.1 coordinate 2,692, forward strand.
TGATACGGTAAATAATGAGCAATACTTTGGTGCAGGTTCAACGGATAATAGACGTAAGGTTTGGGAAGCTGGTTTTAATACAAAATTCAGCAAGAATTGGGCATTGAACACTTCCTATGGTCAATCGGATGCAGATACGGAAGATAAAGCATATTATGCAGAATTTGCTTATAAAGGTGCAGATCAGGCTCAAGTAGGCTCTTATGGCGCATGGGTTAACTATCGCCACTTAGAAGCCAACGCTGCTCCCAAGACTACTTTTGATGGTCCATATGCATTTGATTCACAAGCTGATGGAGGCAAAGGGTATGAAATAGGAGTGAGTTATACACCTGTTTTGAATACTGTTCTTACTGTTAAATATGCTAATTTGAAAGCAACTACAGATACTAGTTCCAGCGAAAAAACAAAATACTATCTAGCTCAAGCCGAATTTTTCTTCTAGAGACAACCTAAGAAACCGTTGACCTACGTCAACGGTTTCTTGTTATGTAATAATATAACCTGGTGCATAACTTTCTCTTATTATACATATTTTATATTCTTAATCACCTTCGTCTCTTCGCCTTTCAAATGTTTTTCTCTGCGCTCTCTGCGGTTCAATATTCTTTATTTACCAAATATCTCAAAGGAATCTAACCTATCAAAATAGAACAATAACACTACTATAAATTCCCCTAGGGGCAAAAAGGCGGGATGTGCCGTGACCATGAACCAAACTGTTATCAGTATTGACCCAGGACGGGAAAAATGTGGCATTGCCGCAGTCCATCCAGAAAAGGGCGTGTTAAATAAAAGCATCATCGAAACTCAAAATCTAACTTCTGCCATAGAAGAATGGCTCACAAAATATCAGACGAGAACTGTCATTATGGGGAATGGCACCTCAAGCAAAGAGGCCAAAGGGCTGTTAGAACAAATTATAACGAATGGTCAGCCCCTCAAAATTATCTTAGTAGATGAATATCGTACAACAGATGATGGTCGACGACGTTATTGGCAGGAAAACCCTCCCCAAGGACTTTGGCGCCTGATACCTGTGACCATGCAAACGCCACCTCAGCCCGTGGATGACTATGTCGCCATTATATTGGCTGAACGCTTTCTGAGAAAGAGTTAACCAAAAATTCTCAAAAAATATTTTTGTGAATACAAAATCTAAGAAGGAATATAATATATTATGTAGAATATACTAGAAAGTAAGGTAATGTTTGACATAGTAAGTTACTAATAAGGAGAGATTGAGGTAACATGGACACTCAATTAGGAACCCTTCTTAGGCTTAGCATGCAAGTATTACTGAGCAAATAAAATAAACCTAAGGAGAGATTTCAACATGAAAAAGAAATTAGTAGCTTCCTTGGCAGCAGCAATGGTACTTGGCGTAGCTGGTACTTCCTTCGCTGCAACAAACCCTTTCACAGATGTACCTGCACATACAGAGGAGACAAAACTATCAGCCGTTATGAAATGGCTCAAATGGTAGCAAAAGCAATGGCTCGTTCCGACAAAGCCGATGCTGAGCAAAAAGCAACTATCGACAAATTGTCCGTAGAATTTGCTGAAGAATTAGAAGGCTTAAACGTTCGTGTAACTAAATTGGAGAAAAATTCTTCAACTGTAAAAGTTACTGGTGAAGCTCGTTTGAGATATGAGGACATGTCTGCTGATCGTGCTGGTACCGAGAATGATAACTTTGTTAACACTTTAAAATTGCGTACTCGTATACATCTCAATGGTCAGATCAATGATCAATGGGGTTACTATGGTCGTTTACAGTCCGAAAATAATATGCGCGGTGACGTTGGTGGAAGTAATGATACTGTAACTATGCATAATGTATATGTAAAAGGAGCTTTATTCGGAACTACAACAACTATCGGTCGCTTCGATTATGTTCCTAATTTTGGACTGATCATGGATGGTAGATTGAATGGTGTGAAAGTTGGTTTCGGTAACGCGTTGAAAACCGAACTATACTATGGTAAACAACAAGATAGAGATCTTTGGGGTGAAGCAACTCAACCTAATTTAGGAGTAATTGCTGGTACCTTGAAATATGATACTTCCAAAGCGACTACTTTAAATGGTGGTTACTATCAATTCAAAGATAGTGAAGGAACTGTTACTCCAGATGAAGATACTATGAAAGTTTGGGAAGTTGGTTTCAGAACCCAATTAGCTGCTGACTGGGCTTTAAAAGGTTCTTATGCTAAATCTGATGCTGATGAAGATAATAAAGCATATTTTGCAGAAATTGGTTACAAAGGTGCTGACAAGAAAAAAGTGGGCTCCTATGGCGCATGGGTTGGCTATCGCGATTTAGAAGCTAGTGCAGCTCCAAGACCTACATTTGATGGAAAATGGGCTGAAAACAGTGGACTAAATGGTGGTAAAGGTTATGAAGTAGGATTTAACTATACTCCAGCATTAAACACAGTCCTTCGTGTTAAATATGTTGACATGAAAAAATCTTTTGAAGGTGCTGATGACACCAAATCAAAATTCCTTCAAGCACAAGCTGAATTCTTCTTCTAGAAACACAATGAAAATCGCTGACTTAATGTCAGCGATTTTTTTATTGTTGTGACAAAGAGGATACTGTGTACAATATTCATGCTGTTACTGCAACTTTTTGTTGGTATAAATTCAGGGAGAACACTTGACTTACTAGTCATTGCTATGTAATATTAGAAATATAGATTATCTGCTAAAATTTTCTTAAATAGTTAATAAAATCTTATTAATTATCAGGAAAATTTACAATAGTATAGAGTATTTTACTTTATATGACATTATCATCTTTTGGTGGTCTTTCACTGCTTAGAAGTAACCAGAGGTAAAAGAATCTTTTTTACTAACAGATAGTTCTAGCAGTAGTGAATAGATATGAACGATATACCTGAGTAAGAATGAATTTGAGGGAACTTGGATACTCAAGAATATTCTTTCTTAGGTGGAGTTCATGGTAAGACAAAAAAATAAAACCTAAGGAGAGATTTTCACATGAAAAAGAAATTAGTAGCTTCTTTGGCAGCAGCAATGGTACTTGGCGTAGCTGGTACTTCCTTTGCTGCAACAAACCCTTTCACAGATGTACCTGCAAAACATTGGGCTTATGATGCGGTAGCAAAATTGGCTAATGCTGGTATCGTTGACGGTTATGGCGAT
>JARBUM010000007.1 GCA_029239675.1 Pelosinus sp.
TCGCAGAAAAACCTCGGTTGCCAGAGTTCGTCTGGTTCCGGGTGAAGGCAATATTCTAGTTAACGACCGTACTATTGCAGAATATTTTGGTCGCAAAACTTTAGAACTTATTGTAAAACAACCCCTTAATTTGACAGAAACTCTTGGCAAATATAATGTTTTAATTAAAGTGGAGGGCGGCGGTCCTTCAGGACAAGCTGGCGCTGTTCGTCACGGTATTTCTCGTGCATTACTTAAAGTTGATGCTGAGTACCGTCCATCTTTGAAAAAAGCTGGATTCCTTACTCGTGACCCACGTGAAAAAGAACGTCGTAAATACGGCTTGAAGAAAGCGCGTAAAGCGTCTCAGTTCTCAAAACGTTAATATTGTTTTATATCAAATCCAGAAAGAGTTTCTCTTTCTGGATTTTTTATTATGCTAAAAGCATATATTTTAGAAGAATCGAGGAAAAATGATTCAACCGCAGAGGCACAGAGCGCGCAGAGGGATATTTTATAATCATCTATTTTTTCTCTGTGTCCTCTGCATCTCTGCGGATCAAAAGGACGTGTAGTGTTTTTCTTACGGAATCAGAAAGTATATCACTTTCTGATTCCAAGTAAGAACGACTAAGGCTTCGACCTTCGTCTGAGGACTTGGTCGAAACCAAGTCTTTTCTTATGTTTAGCAGGAAATAAAGCAGGTAAGGTATAATAATAGAGAGTAATGATATAAAGATGGAAGGGGTTAGTTTATGAGAAAAATAATAGTAATGCTAGTTTTTTCGATGTTGTTGATGCTTTCTAGCGTAGCTTTTGCTAGCTTGGATGACAACAAGATCTCCATTCAACAACAATATGGAGATTACCGCTTGCTGATTGATTCTGACAATCAATTATGGACAAAAGCTGATTGGGAAGCGAAAGGTTCTAAAAAAGCAAAAGCTTCATCCTATCAATATTCCTTTAGTCGCCAAGGAATAGGCGTACAGATGGAAGTCATGTATGCAAATAATAAGCCTGATGCAAAAGTGGTTGCCCAACGGTTTACTCCTAATATGCCAATTACAATCAAAGAGCTAAAATTATATTTCCCAGAAGTCTATGCCTTGACGAAAGCACCAAAAGCTAATTTTTTTGCAACCTATAATTCACTGAGTCGCAACTTTCAAGAAGGACAGTCTCCTGTAAGTATGGGCGTACTCATTAGAGAATTATCAGATGGCAACTATTATTCTTTAATAGCCTTCAATATTCAAGATGAAGGTCGCTTAATAAAAGAAATAGAATATATTAACGAAGATACATATATTAGAGAATTTACTATTGAACGTGCTTCACGCACGACAGTACATGATAACATGGATACAAGCAATCCAGACTGGAAACCCATTAAAAATTACTTTAACTAAAAAAAAGAGGCCATTGGCCTCTTTTTTTTACTATACTAGAATGTATAAGTTCTGTAGGTGAAAAAGTATAAGATTTTATGACCCACAAAAAATAAGAATCCTTTGTGTTCGTTGCGTCTTTGTGGTTTGATTCGTTTTATATGTTTTAAAAGACGCGTATGTAGTCTACTTTGCCAATCTGATGGGGGCAAGCTTTGCTTCTTCTGCTGTTTGTGGGCCGATGAAGCCGTGGCGGGTCATGGCGGAGAGTACAATGGCTTGCCTTTGTTTCGCTGCATTAAAGTCAACATAGGGGGAATTCAGAGAAGGAGCGGTAGGGAGGCCAGCCAATAGAGTACATTCTGCTAAAGTAAGATTGATAGGTGCTTTATCGAAGTAAATTTTTGATGCATCACCTATACCATAAGCACCGGATCCAAAATAAATGGTATTAAGATACATTTCCAATATTTCCTCTTTAGAATATCGAAATTCCATATTCATGGCGAGGATAAATTCTTCGGCCTTGCGACCATAGGTTTTTTCTTGGGTAAGAAATAAGTTCTTAATAAGTTGTTGTGTAATGGTGCTACCACCTTCGGAAAAATCTCCTGATTGCATATTAACCAGCATAGCCCTTATTATACCTTCAATATCAAAACCAACATGGCGATAAAAGCGGCTGTCTTCTACTGCAATAATACTTTGCTGCATGGTTAGGGGAATGTATTGTATGGTTACATAATTTTTCTTATTAAGCTTTTCATTTACTGCACTTTTTAAGGCAATCATGCGATAAGTGCGTTCCCATGAACTTGATAAGTGAGTCGTTACAGCTTTGGATGAGGGCAATGTAGGTAGCAGTTCTGTTATATAGCTGGTACCACCAGCCCATCCAAATGATAGGGCAAATAATATGATCGAGAGTATTATTAATCTACGAAACCTCATTGCTAGCCTCCTTTTATATCTGCTTAGTGTTATTTTACCTTACTGTATGATATTTGGCTATAAGTGCTTTTTTTTGTATAATCCTAAAATAAAAAGCATAAGGTTGTAGAAGAGTTTTTGATAGTAGGGAGTTGTTATAGGATGAGGCTAATTTGTATACGGCGGTCTAATGTGAATCTGGTCATCATGTTAAGCATCACCATGGTTGTACTTCATTTTCTAACCATGAACTATGTAATAGGCGATGATATAGAAAATGTGGACATGTCAGCATTGGCCGGACATCGCATTGCTATTGACCCTGGACATGGAGGAATTGATAGCGGTGCGAATGCGAATAAAGTTGACGAAAAGGATATTACATTAGTCATTTCTACTAAATTAGCAAATCTTCTAGAGCAGTATGGAGCTACTATTGTGCTTACTAGGGAAGCAGATGTTGACTATTATACAAAAGGTAAAGGCGGTAAACGTAATGATTTGCTAGAGCGTGTTAAGAGAATTAACAGTTCAGAAGCAGAGCTTTTCTTAAGTATTCATTGCAATGCTTATCGGGGAGCAAACTTATCAGGTGCTCAGGTCTTTTATAATCCGAAACTTGAAGAAAATAAGACATTGGCAATACGATTGCAGCAAGTTCTTAAAGAATTTCCCCAAGGAAATAAACGTCAAGCAAAAGAGGATTTGCACATTTTAGTATTGAATGAAATCAATATACCAGGTGTATTAATTGAGACAGGATATTTAACCAATAGGGAAGAAGCATCTTTGTTGGCAGAAGATAGTTACCAACAGAAGATGGTAGAGAATATTGCCAAAGCATTGGCGTATCATTTTTATAAAAATGCGGCAAGATAAGTGCTAGATATAACCATTACAGAAACTCTATGGTATAGGCGAAAATCTTTAGTGGTTTATATAAATCCATCAGGAGATTCTTTACTATTCTCTATGGAAGAAAAGGAGCAGTCATATGAAAAATCTAGAAATTTGTGCTCTGATGCCTCATCCCCCTATTATGATACCTGAGGTGGGAAAAGATGAGCTGGATAAAATAAAGAATACAGTTGCTGCTGCAACAGAAGCTGCAAGACGAGTTAAGGAATGCAATCCTCAAACCATTATTCTAATTACACCCCATGGTCCTATATTTGAGGATTCTGCAAGTGTTAGCGTCCATCCTAGGCTTAAAGGGAATTTTGCGTCCTTTGGTGCTCCTGAGATTTCTTTAGGATTTGAGACAGATGGCTTACTCGTGAGGCATATTTTAAAAAAGGCCGATCGATTGGGAGTGAATGTAGTAGAGCTTACTGATGATAAGGCAAAGGACAATTACTTACGCTTAGAACTGGACCATGGAGCGCTGGTTCCTCTTTATTATCTAAGTAAGGCTGGCTTTAAAGGACAGTTGATACATATTTCCGTTGGTATGTTATCTTATGAAGAAATGTATACCTTTGGCAAAGCTGTGCAAGGAGCCATTGGTATGGTAGATAAGCGGGTAGCTGTCATTGCTTCCGGTGATTTATCCCATCGTTTAACACCTGATGCACCAGCAGGCTATAGTCCACAAGCTAGTGAATTTGATAAACAGGTCATGGAAGCGGTAGAAACTCTAAATATAAAAGCCTTATTACAAATGGATCAGAAATTAGTAGCAGATGCAGGGGAATGTGGCTTACGACCTATCTTTTTTCTTATGGGAATCGTAGGTGGCCTTAAGGCCACTGGGGAAATCTTATCTTATGAGGGTCCTTTTGGTGTTGGTTATGGGGTAGCCCTAATTAATATTCATAATGAAACAAAAGGGGTGAAATAATGGCTAGTGAAAGTCAAGCTGTAGGACTAGCCAAGATGAGTTTAAAATATTTTTTAGAGACTGGCAGCATCTTGCCGGTGCCTGCTACCTTAGGAGATGAGCTTAAAGGGCGGGCAGGGGTTTTTGTATCCTTAAAGAAGCAAGGCCAATTGCGAGGGTGTATTGGTACCTTTGAGCCTACCAGACTCAATATAGCCAGTGAGATTATCTACAACGCTATTAGTGCTGGTACAGAAGACCCTAGATTTTGGCCAGTGGAACTGGAGGAGCTAGTAGAAATTACAATTTCTGTAGATATACTAGAAGCTCCTGAATTGATAGACAGCGTAGATAAGTTAGATCCACAAAAATATGGTGTAATCGTTAAAAGAGGAAGAAGAAGTGGATTGCTGTTACCTATGCTTGAAGGCGTAGATACTGTAGACGAGCAAATCAGTATTGCGAAAGAAAAGGCAGGCATTGGCACTGAAGAGGAAACAGAATTATATCGATTTTCCGTGGCTCGTTATACATAGTTTTTCTGGAGTAAAAACACTGAACCGCGAAGAAGTGAAGAAAAAGAAGGGGAGATTAGATCTATTTCGTATTCTTCATACTCTTCATCTCTTCGCGTTTCAAAGGTTTTATTTTTAGAGCGTGAAGCGTTTATCCTAATAAATCATAATGGAGTGACTTCTATGCGGGAGGCTATGTATTATCAGCCCCATGAAAAAGATATCCTTTGTAGTCTATGTCCTAAAGGATGTATCATTCCTGAAGGGCGGGCAGGTTTGTGCCGGGTACGCAGAAATATAGGCAATACACTTTATACGGAGAATTATGCTGCTTGTTCTTCCTATGCTCTTGATCCAATAGAGAAAAAACCTTTATATCATTTTTATCCTGGTAGTTTACTATTGTCACTTGGCACATGGGGGTGTAATTTTTCCTGTTCCTTTTGTCAGAATTGGGAAATTGCCCAAGAAAATCCTCAGACGATCAGATTACTGCCAGAAAGGGCAGTAAAATTAGCTGAAGAACAAAAAGAGCAAGGCAATATAGGGATAGCATATACATATTCAGAGCCAAGTGTCTGGTATGAATATGTGTTAGATACGGCCAAAGAGATTAAGCGGGCTGGAATGAAAAATGTACTTGTCACAAATGGCTTTATTAATAAACAGCCGTTGCTGGAAATACTGCCTTATGTGGATGCTCTAAATATTGATGTTAAGGCTTTTACCAATGAATTTTACCATAAAATATGTGCAGGGAGTCTTGATTCAGTAAAAGAGACAGTAGCACTAGCCGCTTCAGCTTGCCATGTGGAAATTACCACACTATTAGTTCCTGGATTGAATGATGATCAACAGGAAATTGCGGAACTTGCTAGCTGGTTAGGTACTATTAATAAGGACATTCCCTTACATTTATCTCGTTATTTTCCTAATTATAAAATGAAGGCAGCTCCTACGACAGAGAGTACCATGAAAATGGCTCGAGATATCGCAGAACAACATTTGAATTATGTATATCTTGGCAATATGGAAGGACAAGGAACAAATACGTATTGCCCTAAGTGTGATAAGTTGCTTATTGATCGAAATAAATGGCGTAGCACGATGGTTGATAAGAACAAATGTCCTCAATGTGGAAGTATAATTAGTATAATTGGTGATATTGCTTTTTGAAACTCGTTTATTCTTATGCTAGAAAGTGTGTATTTGTGAAAGAGAGCAAAGAAATGATTTAGCTACAGAAGTACAGAGAATAGAGAGAAACAATAAGAAATACCCTACAGTGTCCTCTGTGCCTCTGTGGTTAAAAAAAGAAAAATCGCGTTTTCGTATAGTTTTGTCACTGATGAAAATTTAGTATAGATGCTCTACAAAGATTCTGATTTTGTAGAGCATTTATACTTAGATATAAGAGTATGAGCAGGAAATCAATAAATTTTGTATAATAGTAAACCTCATTATACAAAAGGGAGGAATTTTTAATGCCATTAGAACGTGTTAAAGTATTCTTGAGTCAACATCCTGACTTAGAGATTATTTTATTTGATAAAAGTACTCATACAGCAGAATTAGCTGCCCAGGCCTTAGGAGTTCTGCCAGCACAAATCGCCAAAAGCCTAGTGTTTCTTGCAGATGGACAACCTGTACTAGTGGTAACCTGCGGTGATAAGAAAATAAACACAAAAAAATTAGCTAAGGTTTTAGAAGCTAAAAAAATTCGTTTTGCAGATGCTGAGGCGGTGATGGATGCTACCGGTTTTCCTCCAGGAGGTGTATCACCCATTGGATTAATTAGCGATATTCCCTTGTATCTCGATCAAAGCCTATGGAATTTTGATACTGTATATGCGGCTGCAGGAACTGCCAATTCAGCTTTGCCAGTAAGCCCGAATCGTTTATGTAACATTACGGGAGCAAAAGTCATTGATGTTTGCTGTTAGATTATGGTTGAGCATCCTTAGTTTATTCCAAGGCTATTAAAGAAGACATAATAGTCTAGAGCCCGTAGCTGTGATTGTCAATGCTCAGCTTAATAGTGTATAATCATTTCTAGTGATTAACAAAAAAAGCTATGAATAAAGACTTTTTGCAGTAGAAAATTATAAATTGTTGTGGAGGCAAAGATGAAACTAAAAGCTTCTCTTTTAGCTTTCCTAACTATAGCAACCATTCTTTTTAGTGTGTATGTTTTTGCAAAGATTGAACAACAACAATATCAAGAAAAGGTCCGGGCAGAAGTGTTAGGTCAGTTGAGGGCTAGCCAGGCTAGATTAGAAGGTGGATTTAATTCAAGGTTGTTACTCGAAAAGGGACTGATTGCTTTTGTTCTGACTCACCTTGCAATAGACCCTCAGCATCGGATTACCCAAGATGAAGTCAATCAATTTGGTGCAGAATTTTTGCCTCAACGTTCTGGGATAAAGAATTTTACCTTAATTCAAAACAATAAGATTACCCATGTCTACCCTTTCGATGAATACAAGATGGTTATTGGAACAGATTTGTCTCGAATACCAGAGCAAAGTGAAGTATTGCAAAAGGTAATAGAGAAGCGAGGTACGGTAATTGCTGGTCCAGTTAATCTGTTAGAGGGCGGAGTGGGGTTAATTAGTCGCACCGCCATATATTGGACTCCTAAAGGTAGGACAGAGGCTGTTTATTGGGGACAAGCCAGCTTGGCTTTATCCCAGGATACATTATTTTCAGAAGCGGGACTTTATGAGCACTCAGACATGCTCAACTTTGCTATACGCGGCCGTGATGGGCTTGGCAAAGATGGCGAGGTATTTTGGGGCGACGAAAGAGTATTTGTTACTAATCCAGTAATTGTAAATGTGAAAGTTGCCAATGGATTTTGGCAGCTGGCAGCAGTACCTATGGGAGGTTGGGAACAAAATAGTCCGGCATTTCTTTGGATTTGGCTGATTGGTGGTTTTTTAGCTCTTTGTTCCGGAGCCTTAGTGTGGTTTTTAATATACTCTAAAGAAGTGCAAATCTCATTGCGGTGTAGTCAAGAAGATTTGATTGAAAGTGAAGAACAATTTCGCCAGATGTTTACCAAACATGAGGCTATCATGTATTTAGTAGATCCAAATACCTTAGATATTTTGGATGTAAATGAAGCGGCTCAAAGATTCTATGGTTATTCTTTAGAAATATTTAAAACTATGAAACTGAACAATTTTAATCTTCTTTCAATGATAGAGATAAAGGATATCCTTGATCATGCAAATAAACAGAAAGGTGGTCATTGGGAATATAAGCATCGCTTAGCAAATGGAGATATTCGCGATGTGGAAGTTAATTCAACACTGATTGAGTTAAAAACTAAGAAGTTTTTCTTTTCTATTGTTCATGACATATCCGAACGTAAAAAAGCAGAAGAACAATTACGGTACATCACCTTCCATGATTCACTTACAGAGTTGTATGCCAGATCCTATTTTGAAGAAGAGATGAGGCGGATTGATACACGCCGGGATGGAGCAGTCGGCTTAATTGTTTGCGATCTAGATGGGTTGAAGCTGGTAAATGATACATTAGGTCATGCAAGTGGGGACCAAATGCTCATTAACACCGCCAATATTCTTAAGTATTGTTTCCGTGACAGCGATGTTATAGCAAGAGTAGGTGGCGATGAATTTGTTGTAATCATGGAAGGTATCACCAAAGAACGTATAGAAGTTGCTTGTGAAAGATTGAAGAATGGGATCCGAATGAACAATGAAGCAAATCAGGGGGTGCCCGTTAGTTTATCCATTGGGTTTGCAATAAGTACTGGTCCTTCCTTATCTATGAAAGAGTTATTTAAAGAAGCAGATAATAATATGTATCGAGAAAAGTTGAATCGTAGCCAAAAAGCGCGCAGTGCAATCCTGCAAACTGTGATGAATCTCTTAGCAGCACGAGATTTTATTATAGATGGCCATGGTGAGCGTTTGCAAGAAATGGTTTCTAACCTTGCAAAGGCAGTGGGCTTGTCCAAAAGAAAAATAAGCGATTTGCAACTCTTGGCCCAATTTCATGACATTGGTAAAGTAGGTATATCGGAGAGCATTCTGATGAAGGAAGAGGCACTTACACCAGAGGAATTGATGGAAATGCGGCGGCATTGTGAGATTGGGCAGCGAATTGCGTTGTCTGCACCTGATCTTACTTCTATTGCAGATTGGATTTTGAAACATCAGGAATGGTGGGATGGTACTGGATATCCCTTAGGTATAGCAGGTGAAGATATTCCATTAGAATGCCGCATACTTGCTATTGCAGATGCCTACGATGTAATGACGAACGATAGACCTTACCGTAAGGCTATGGAACCGGAAATGGCTATTGCAGAGATAAAGCGTTGTTCAGGAACCCAGTTTGATCCTATGCTAGTGGAAAAATTCTGCGAGATTATGAGGACAGTTGAGTAGAATTAATACATTAGAATAATTACTCTAAATCAAAGCAGATAATACAGATTATAGAAAAAAAGTTATTGCATTATTATTCATGCATAATGTATAATTATAAACATTACGAGGAGGGGACGGTAATGAAAGTAAGTGTTATCGGCGCAACAGGGTATACTGGAGCAGAGTTATTACGAATATTAGCGAATCATCCGGAGGTTGAGATTGCTAGTATTACTTCAGAAAGCCATACTGGCACAAGTATTACAGAGATATATCCTCATTTGACGGGGTTTTATGATAAAAAATTAACGAGTATGACAGATAGTAATCAATTTGCTGATAGTCAGGCCGTATTTATTGGCTTGCCTCATGGGCATGCAATGGGGATTGGAAAACAGTTAGCAGAGCAGGGCATTAGAGTAATTGATTTAGGGGCTGATTATCGTTTTCGCGATGAATCCGTATATGAGGCATGGTATAAAGTAGAGCATACTCACCGAAACTCTGGTGCTGTATATGGTTTAACTGAGTTGTATCGTCAGCAAATAAAGACGGCAAGCATTGTGGGTAATGCAGGTTGTTATACCACGGCTAGCATTCTAGCGTTAGCTCCTTTAGCTAAATTTCACTTAATTGATACTAAGAACATTGTTGTAGATGCGAAATCAGGCGTTTCAGGTGCAGGGCGTGGACTTAGTTTAAACACTCATTTTGCAGAGATGTCTGAGAATCTGAAAGCTTATAATATAGGGGGACATCGGCATACACCGGAAATTGAGCAGGCACTACAGGAGATTGCAGGTAAGGAATCCCTGATTAGCTTTACTCCTCATTTGATTCCCATGTCAAGAGGAATCTTGAGCACTTGCTATGCTACGTTACAAGAGGGTGTAAAAGCCGAAGATATTGATCAGGCCTTTTATGAAATGTATGGCCAAGAATACTTTATCAGATTATTAGGACGAGGCGGATACCCAGCTGTGAAGCATACTCGTGGGTCCAATTTCTGTGATTTAGGCTGGCATATTGATCCTCGCACCAATAGGGTAGTTGTAGTATCAGCCATTGATAACTTAGTGAAAGGTGCAGCTGGTCAGGCTGTGCAAAATTTAAATGTAATGTTTGGTTTTGATGAAGGCAGCGGCTTGAAGCAAGTTGCGCTGTATCCTTGATGAGATAGAAATTATAAGGAGGTTTATTTATGTATACAGAAATTAAAGGCGGTATTACAGCGCCTAAAGGGTTTAAGGCTGCTGGGGTGCAGGCTGGGATAAAAAAGAGCGGTAAACATGATGTAGCTGTTATTTATAGTACAGTACCTGCTAGTGTAGCAGGAGTGTGCACAACCAATACAATGGCAGCAGCTCCGGTGGCTGTATCTCGTTTAGCTTTTGAAAACGGCATCGCTTCCGCCATTGTGGTGAATTCAGGCTGCGCGAATGCTTGTACGGGTGAACAAGGGCTTGCGGATGCTAAGACGATGGTTCAAGTAACAGCAGACCTTTTGAATGTACCAAAGGAAGATGTTTTAGTGGCATCAACTGGAATTATTGGCGTAACGTTGCCAATGGAAAAAATAACAGAGGGTATTAAAGCAGCCGTTGCCCAGTTAGGTCCAGACGAACAGGAAAAATCGATGTTAGCGATTATGACTACGGATACCTTTCCTAAGCATTGTGCTTATGAGTTCGAGTTAGGCGGTGTGCCTGTACGAATTGCCGGTATTGCCAAAGGATCAGGAATGATTCATCCTAACATGGCTACGATGTTGGCTTTTATCACGACGGATGTTGCAATTGCTCCTGCTATGCTTAAACAGGCATTAACAGATGCAGTGAATGTATCTTTTAATATGATCTCAGTTGATGGAGACACTAGTACTAATGATATGGCAAGTGTACTTGCAAATGGCTTAGCTGGTAATAAACTAATTGAGACTGCAGATGAAGATTATGTTACCTTTACTAAAGTTTTAACAGATGTATGCATCTATTTGGCAAAACAGATCGTTGTTGATGGCGAAGGTGCGACTAAATTCTTAGAATTAAATGTGACAGGAGCTGTAAATTTTGCAGATGCCAAAAAGACGGCTATGGCAATTGCGAAATCACCTCTTGTTAAAACTGCCTTTTTTGGTCAAGACGCCAATTGGGGACGGATTTTATGCGCAGTAGGTTATTCTGAGGCAGCCGCTGATCCTACGAAAATATCCTTATCGATTGGTGATTTGACCATTGTAAAACAAGGCTTGGGTATTAAAATCGATGAACAAGAACTAAAGAAGATTATGGCTGAACACGAAATTAAAGTCGTGGTAGACTTAGGGTTAGGTCAGGCAGAAGCCACTATGTGGACTTGTGATTTTTCCTATGAATATGTGAAAATTAATGGAGAATATCATACATAATAGGAGGTAGAGATTTGAAAAGTTTAGAAACTGCGGCGGTATTAATTGAAACATTGCCTTACATGCAGGACTTTTATGGCAAAACAGTTGTGATTAAATATGGTGGTAATGCCATGATTAACAGTGAACTCAAAAATAGTGTAATTCAAGATATTACATTATTAAAATATGTAGGTATGAGACCGATTGTTGTACATGGCGGCGGTCCAGAAATCACTAGTGTTTTAAATAAATTTGGCAAAAAGACGGAATTTGTTAGTGGTCTTAGGGTCACTGATGAAGAAACCGTATCCATAGCGGAAATGGTGCTAGTGGGAAAAATTAATACAGAAATCGTGAATTTATTAAATCGGCACGGTTCTAAGGCTGTAGGTTTAAGTGGGAAAGATGCTAATTTAATTAAAGCAAAAAAGCATTTTGCTGAAGTTCATGAGAATGGCAAAGTGAACATGGTAGACATTGGCTTTGTGGGTGAAGTAGAAAGTATTAACACTGACATACTCAATACCCTCATCGACAGCGGTTATATTCCTGTTATTGCTCCTATTGGTGTAGGAAAGAATGGGGAGAGTTACAACATAAATGCTGATTATGTAGCAGGTGAAGTAGCAGGTGCCCTAGGCGCTGAAAAACTATTAATGTTAACAGATGTAGAAGGTATCTACCGTGATTATCAAGATAAAAGCTCATTTATCTCCTCTTTATCTCTCGAGGAAGCCCAGCAGATGATAGCAGATGGTTGCATTGGAGGCGGCATGATTCCTAAGGTGGAAACATGCATCAAAGCCTTGCAAGGCGGTACGGCTAAAACTCACATTATTGACGGACGTCAACCCCATTCCATATTGCTTGAAATTTTCACATCCCAAGGTATCGGTACACAGGTTGTAAAATAAGGAGGGCGTAATGTTGTGAATACACAAGATATTATTCAAAGGGTTGAGGACCATTACATGCCGGTATTTGCCCGCTACAATATTGTATTGTCTCATGGCGAAGGTCCTTATGTGTATGATAATGATGGTAAGCAATATTTAGATTTTTTAGCAGGGATTGCTGTAAATGTGCTAGGGCATGCTCATCCTGCCTTGGTGGCAGCCATAACTAAGCAGGCTGGAAAGCTGATTCATTGCTCTAACCTGTATTACACAGAAGTTCAGGCTAAACTAGTGAGAAATTTAGTGGCAGTCAGTGGCTTAGACAAGGTATTTTTGGCAAACAGTGGAGCAGAAGCCAATGAAGGCGCTATTAAACTGGCCCGTAAGTATGCAAAGAAAAATAATGATGGTAAGTTTGAAATTATTACAGCCCAACATTGTTTTCACGGTAGAACCTTAGCGACGCTCACGGCCACTGCACAGCCAAAATATCAAGAAGGGTACGAACCTTTGCCTGGTGGCTTTAGCTATGTGCCATATAATGATATAGAAGCTCTAAAGGCTGCTGTAACGGAAAATACCTGTGCTATTCTTCTTGAGCCGATTCAAGGAGAAGGCGGTATTAACATGCCGGATGACAACTATTTACAACAGGTACGCGAATTGTGTGATCAAAAGGGAGTACTTTTAATTTTAGATGAGATTCAAACAGGTATGGGGCGTACTGGTACCATGTTTGCTTATCAGCAATATGGGATTGTTCCTGATATTGTTACATTGGCAAAAGGCTTAGGTGGCGGCGTGCCAATTGGTGCTTTTATTGCTAGTGATAAAGTAGCATCTTCTTTTAAAAGTGGTGATCATGGCTCCACCTTTGGCGGCAATCCATTAGCTTCTGCGGCAGGTAATGCAGTATTAGCAGCCATTGAAGAAGAAGGCTTGCTAGAAAACGCTAAAACAGTAGGAAACTACTTAGAAAAGGGATTGTTAGTCTTACAAACAAAATATCCTAAATTGATTACTCAGGTACGGGGCAAAGGCTTGATGTTAGGGGCTCAGTTAACCGTACCAGGCAGAGATATTGTAAATTCTTGCCTAGAGAAAGGTGTCATTATAAATTGCACAGCAGGTGATGTACTGCGGTTTGTGCCACCACTCAATATTAAAAGAGTTCATGTGGATGAAGTGCTGGCTGTGTTAGATGCAGTGCTGGCAAGTCTATAGGAATAAAAAAAGATAGTTATGTCCCAAGGCTGATATGACTATGTATGGGGGTTATTATCGTGGGTATCGAGGTGAAAGATTTATTATCCGTTCATGATTTATCAACAAAGGAAATCAATGACATACTAGACTTGGCTAAGACGCTGAAAGCACAACTAAAAAACGGTGAACAGCATCATTTATTAAAAGGCAAAACGCTGGGGATGATTTTTCAAAAAGCATCTACCCGTACCAGAGTTTCTTTTGAAGTAGGTATGTGGCAGCTTGGTGGTGCAGCGTTGTTTTTAAATGCCAATGATATGCAAATCGGCCGAGGAGAGCCTGTCAAAGATACTGCCCGTGTATTATCACGGTATGTAGATGGCATCATGATTCGTACCTTTTCCCATGATGAGGTGATAGAGCTGGCAGAGTTTGCTACGGTACCAGTGATTAATGCTCTAACAGATTTAATGCATCCTTGCCAAGCCTTAACGGATATCTTCACAGTTCTGGAACATAAAGGAACATTGCAAGGCTTGAAAATGGTTTATATCGGTGATGGCAACAATATGGTAAATTCTTTATTACAGGCCTGTGCGAAGGTGGGCATGAACATTTCTATTGCTACACCAAAAGGTTATGAGCCTGATGCTGCTATTGTAGCTGAAGCACTAACAGATGCAGCAGTTACTGGCAGTAAAATTGAGATATGTGAAGATCCTTTCCTTGCAGCGAAGGATGCAGATGTGCTGTATACAGATGTTTGGGCTAGTATGGGCAAAGAAATAGAGCAGGAAGATCGAAGAGAGGTTTTTGCCCACTATCAAATAAATCAAGAAGTGATGAACGTTGCTAAACCCGATGCCATCGTTTTACACTGCTTGCCAGCTCACAGAGGGGAAGAAATTACGGAAGATGTATTAGAAAGCAAGCATTCTGTAGTTTTCGATCAAGCAGAAAATCGTTTGCACGTACAAAAAGCGATAATGGTATTATTAATGGGAAAATAAAAAATTTACATAAGGAGATTATAAGTATGAGTGAAATTAAAAAAGTGGTATTGGCTTATTCAGGAGGATTGGATACCTCCGTTATTATTCCATGGTTGAAAGAAAACTATAACTGCGAAGTAATTGCCATGTGTGCTGATGTAGGCCAAGGAGATGAATTGGCACCTGTACACGATAAGGCCCTTAAATCAGGAGCTAGCAAAGTATATATTGAAGATTTAAAACAAGAGTTTGTAGAAAGCTATGTTTGGCCTACTTTGAAAGCTGGTGCTGTGTATGAAGGAAAATACCTATTAGGCACTTCTTTTGCTAGACCGATTATCGCTAAAGCTTTAGTAGCTATTGCGGAAAAAGAAGGGGCAGATGCTATTGCCCATGGCGCAACAGGCAAAGGGAATGACCAAGTACGCTTTGAACTTACTGTAAAAGCCTTGGCACCTCATCTAAAGATTATTGCTCCTTGGAGACTGTGGGATATTCGTTCTCGTGAGGATGCTTTTGATTATGCAGAAAAGCACAACATTCCGATTCCAGTAGCTAAGAGCCGTCCATATAGCATGGATCGTAATATCTGGCATTTAAGTCATGAAGGTGCAGATTTAGAAAATCCAGCAAATGCACCGATGGATGATGTGTACATGGTATCAAACTCTCCTGAAAATGCACCAGACAAAGCGGCTTATGTAGACATCTGCTTTGAGAAAGGTATTCCCGTAGCCGTTGATGGTGAAAGACTGGGTGCAGTTGCATTGCTAGAAAAACTAAATGCCATAGGTGCAGAACATGGTATTGGTATTACGGATATTGTAGAAAATCGTTTGGTAGGTATGAAATCTCGTGGCGTATATGAAAATCCAGGTGGATCTATTTTGTACTATGCACATAGAGAATTAGAATATTTGACACTAGATCGAGCAACGATGCATTATAAAGAGCAAGTAGCCATTCGTTATGCAGAACTTGTATATGATGGCATGTGGTTCTCTCCACTAAAGGAATCCTTAGATGCATTTGTTAATTCCACGCAACAGACGGTAACAGGTACTGTTCGTTTGAAATTATATAAAGGTAACATTATGAGTGCTGGAAGCAAATCTCCATACTCCTTGTATCATGAAGGGTTTGTAACATTTGGTCGTGACGAAGTGTACAACCAAAAAGATGCAGAAGGATTTATTAACCTTTTCGGCTTACCATTGAAAGTAAGAGCGTTAATGTTGAAAGAGGCGGAGAAGAAATGAGTAAATTATGGGGCGGTAGATTTGCCAAAAATACAGATGTAATGGTGGAGGAATTTACCTCCTCCATTTCTTTTGACCAGCGTATGTATGCAGAAGATATTGCAGGCAGCATTGCTCATGCTACTATGCTGGCTAAATGCGGGATTATTGCACAAGAAGAAGCAGATACGATTATTGAAGGACTCAAAACAATTTTAGCAGACATCGAAGCGGGAAATTTTAGTTTTGAAATATCCTTAGAAGACATACATATGAATATAGAAAAGCGTCTAACGGAACGAATTGGGGCAGTAGGTGGTAAACTGCATACCGCCCGCAGTCGTAATGACCAAGTTGCTTTAGATACTCATATGTATCTAAAACATGAAATTGGAGCAATCGGTACACTTATCCAAGACTTACAACAAGCTCTTGTAGAAGTGGCGCAAAAATACCAATCTGTAGTTATGCCTGGGTATACTCATTTACAACGGGCGCAGCCAATCTTATTTTCCCATCATATGATGGCATACTTCTTCATGCTGACGCGAGATTTTAGACGTCTAAAAGGTGTATGGGAAGGCGCAGATATGATGCCATTAGGTGCAGGAGCATTAGCTGGTACGACCTTCCCTATTGACAGACATTTTGTGGCAGACCAGCTGAATTTTAGCAAAGTATATGAAAATAGTATGGATGCTGTCAGTGATCGAGACTATATCTTAGAATTCTTATCTTGTGCATCTATCCTAATGATGCATTTAAGCCGCATCAGCGAAGAAATCATTCTCTGGTCTTCTACAGAATTTTCCTTTATTGAACTGGATGATAGCCATTGTACTGGTTCTAGCATTATGCCGCAGAAGAAAAACCCAGATGTTGCAGAACTAGTTCGTGGGAAAACAGGGCGGGTTTATGGTCATTTGATGGCATTATTGACTACTGCAAAAGGCTTGCCATTAGCTTACAATAAAGACTTGCAAGAAGATAAAGAAGGTATGTTTGATACCATTGATACTTTAAAATTTAGTTTAAGTGTTTATGCTTCTATGCTAAGAGCCATGAAAGTAAATGAACAAGTGATGGGCTCTGCGGTACGTAATGATTTTTCCAATGCTACGGATATGGCTGATTATCTGGTGAAAAAAGGATTGCCTTTCCGCCAAGCCCATGAAGTAGTAGGGAAATCTGTGGCCTACTGTCTAGGAAACAACAAATGGCTGATGGATTTATCCTTAGCTGAGTTTAAAGAGTTCTCACCCTTATTTGAAAGTGATATTTTAGAAGCTATAAAAGTAGAGACTTGTGTGGATGCTCGTAACTCCTATGGAGGAACTTCGTCCGCTGGAGTAAAACATCAATTTACGGTAGCTCAAGACACTTTAGCAAAACAACAAAGTGTTCTTGACATGTATACAAATAGCAATATATAATAAACATAAATTATAGCAAAATAGTAAGCCTTGTAAAGTTTCTGTGGAATCAGGAAAGCAGCCTTTCTTGATTCCGCATAAGAACGACTAAGGCTTCTGTTTGCATCTGAGAACTTGGCTTGAGCCAAGTCTTTTCTTAGTAAATCAGTAAGTAGGATTCTCTGATTTATATGAGTACAACTAAGGTTTGTGCCTTGCTGAGGATTGGAACAAGCCAAGTTTTCTAAAAAAGACAAGGAGGCACTCTAATATGACTGAGATTGCAGTTACAAAGAATAACACAATCGGGGTAATGCCCCCAGAGGAACAACTAGGGTTTGGCAAATATTTTACTGATCACATGTTTACCATGGATTATGATCCTGAAAAAGGTTGGCATAATCCAGCAGTTGTTCCTTACAATGAATTTTCTGTCTTTCCAGCGGCAATGGTTTTTCATTATGGGCAAGCTATCTTTGAAGGAATGAAAGCCTTCCGGACTGAGGATGATCGGATTGTTATCTTCCGCACAAAAGATTATTTGGCTCGATTCAATCGTTCAGCAGATGCTCTTTGTATTCCTAACATTGATGTGGATGTAGTGGCGGCAGGACTAAAAAAGGTAGTAGAAGTTGATAAAAAATGGGTACCAAGCAAAGTTGGTACAGCATTGTATATCAGACCTTTTATTATTGCTACAGATCCTTATGTTGGTGTAAAAGTATCCGATACTTATAAATTATTCATTTTATTATCGCCAGTAGGTGCTTATTATGCAGCAGGGTTTAACCCAGTCAGCATAAAAGTGGAAGATAAATATGTTCGTGCTACTTTAGGTGGTTTGGGTGAGGCGAAAACTCCTGCCAACTATGCCATGAGTTTAAGAGCCCAAGAGGAAGCCAAGAAAGACGGCTTTGCTCAAGTATTATGGCTAGATGCTGTTGAACGTAAATATATTGAAGAAGTCGGTACCATGAATATTTTCTTCAAAATTAATGGAGAGTTGATTACTCCCGATTTAATAGGTAGTATCTTGAGTGGTATGACAAGAAGGACCGTATTGGAACTGGCTAAATCTTGGGGGTTAAAAGTTTCTGAACGCCGTATCTCCGTGGAAGAAGTCTTTGAAGCCCATGAAAAAGGCCAGTTGGAAGAAGTCTTTGGTACAGGGACGGCAGCCGTGATTTCTCCTGTTGGTGAATTGTCTTGGAAAGGCAAAAAGATTGTTATCAATCAGAACCAGACTGGCGAGTTTGCCAAAAAGTTATTTGACACCGTTACTGGTATTCAATATGGTAAAGTAGCGGACACCTTTGGCTGGGTTGATGAAGTAACAAAACTATAGAATGAAGCATTGGTAATTGCCCAAAATAATACCTCTTGTAGGGAGGTATTATTTTTTTTTATTTCTATTAGTAAAATATTAAAGGTTTTCCGTAATATTGGGTAGAATAAATTAATATTTATTGTTATTATTCTTACATTTATGATGAGGAGTTTGGCTATGTTGCTACAAATTCAAGGAATTATCTCTACGATTAGCTTATTAGATCTTCTGGATATGATTATCGTTGCTTTTGTTCTGTATAAGCTGTATGTTATGATTCGGGATACTAGAGCCTTGGCTTTATTAAAAGGACTAATTGTGCTTCTAATTGCCACTGTTATTAGTAAATGGCTAGGGCTTAATGTGATTAACTGGTTGCTGAATAAAACAATGACCGTCGTTTTAGTAGCCTTGCCAGTTGTTTTTCAGCCAGAGCTTAGACGCACCTTAGAACAACTCGGTCGAGGAAAATTATTCAAGAAAAGTGTATTTTTAGACGAGCAGGAGCAAGAAACCCTGCTAGACGAATTAGGCAAAGCAGTTGCTGTATTAGCTAAGAATAAAATTGGTGCCCTTGTTGTCTTAGAACGAGAAACAGGCCTTAGTGATTACATTGAAACAGGAATAAAAGTTGATGGACTTGTTTCAAATGAATTTCTAATTAATATCTTTATCCCCAATACACCGATGCATGATGGAGCGGCTATTTTGAGAGGAGATCGAATCATGGCAGCAGGCTGTTTGCTACCATTGACTGAGGATCGAAGTCTGAATAAAGAGTTGGGTACAAGGCACAGAGCAGCCATCGGCATTACAGAGCAAACAGATGCAGCGGTCGTGATCGTGAGTGAAGAAACAGGGATTATATCTTTAGCCCGAGGTGGGAGGCTTGTGAGAGATCTGGATGCAGAGTTATTAAAAGAGAAATTACGTCCGCTGTTTGCCAGTAAAAACCATACATTAGGCAACTTTTTGAACTGGAGGCAGTATTCATAATGGATAGACTTCCGAAGAAGAACCTTACAGCAAAGATTGTAGCTCTCATTTTAGCAATAATTTTATGGGTTTATGTAATGAATGAACAGAATCCTCCTGTAGAGGTAAATATGGAAATTCCTCTGGAAGTACGCAATCTTTCTAGTAACCTTGTTCCGGTGGATAATCCTGATTATGTAAGAATTAGAGTGCGAGGACCTCGGACGTTAATTGCAGGTATTGGAAAGCAAGACATAAAAACATATATTGATTTAAAGGGCTTAACAGAAGGTGTAAATACGACAAAGGTTCATACTACCATTCCCACAGGCATGGAGGTGGTGGAAGTTGCACCTGATAAAGTTACACTTCACCTAGAAAGTCTTGTGAGTCGGCAAGTGCCTGTGGAGGTTAAATTAAAAGGTGCACCTCCTGCAGATAGCATTGTGGATAAAGTTACCTATAGTTCTCACAAAGTAGCTGTGGAAGGGCCAAAGGGTTTGCTAGATACAGCGGTTAAAGCGGTAGCATATGTAGATGTAGCTGGTAAAAATACTGATTTTACTCTATCCGTTCCTCTAAAAATTTTAGATCAGAATGGTAAAGAGGTAGAAGAAGGCCTGCAAATAAGACCAAACAGTATGTATGTCTCCCTTTTCTTTGTTTCAAGTACCACTAAAAAGACTGTTGATATCAAACCCAATATCACAGGCCAGTTAGTGAAAGGCGTTACTTTAAAACAGATTCTGACCAATCCTCAAAAGATAGAAATTAGCGGTGATCGCCAAATTATAGATAAAATAGATGCTCTTTATACAGAACCTATTAGTCTAAATGGGATTGATAAGGATGTAGAGCTAGATGGTAAGCTGCAAGTTAGAGATGGTGTGACGATCAGCAGCAAAAATGTTAAAGTAAGTATTAGTGTAATCAAACAGCAATGATAGAAATATAGCAAAGGAAGGAGCAAAACTAGTTGTTACGGATAATCAATATGCGGGTGCTGCTCGAGAATGATACACCTATGAATAAGTTGGCAGCAAAAAGGCTTAAAATACCACCCCAAGCTGTGCTTGAGGTGGTCATTGTGCGTCGGGCCTTGGATGCCCGTCGAAAAAGTAATATCAGTTTTGTATACACCCTTGATGTGAAAGTGGCAATACCCGAAGGGCAAGTGCTGTCACGTTTAAAAGGGGATAAAGATGTGTCTATAGCCAAGGAGTCTATAGCAGAGGCGATTATACCAGGACAAGTTAAATTAGAACAGCGTCCTGTAGTAGTTGGTTTGGGACCTGCAGGTATGCTGGCAGCGCTAACCTTGGCCCGCCATGGCTATAAGCCAATCATATTAGAACGAGGCCGCAATGTGGAGCAGCGTACCAAAGATGTAAGTAGATTTTGGCAGACTGGACAATTTGATGCAATCTCCAATGTACAATTTGGTGAAGGTGGTGCAGGTACCTTTTCTGATGGAAAATTGACGACTCGTGTCAATGATCCCCTCATGAGCCAAGTATTGGATATTTTCGTTAAGGCTGGAGCACCAGAGGAAATTACTTATTTGCATAAACCTCATATTGGTACTGATAAACTGCGAGAAGTGGTAAAGAATATTAGACAAGAGATACTTGCTTTAGGCGGTCAGGTGGAGTTTGAAGCTAAGGTTACAGATATGGATATAAAAGACGGTCAGTTAAAAGGCCTGGTTGTCAATGAAACAAAATACATACCATGTTCTATAGCGTTATTCGGCATTGGCCACAGTGCACGTGATACCTATGAGATGCTTTATCAACGAGGAGTTGCTATGGAGGCAAAAGCCTTCTCCATAGGTGTACGAATTGAACATCCTCAAGAGGTAATTGATGCATCTCAATATGGCGTAGCTGCAGGACATCCTCAACTTAAGGCTGCTGATTATTCTCTTGTCTATCATGCCAAAGACACTGGCCGTACTGCTTATTCTTTCTGTATGTGTCCAGGTGGTCTGGTAGTGGCTGCTGCTTCGGAAGCAGGAGGAGTAGTGACCAATGGGATGAGCATGTATGATCGGGCTTCAGGAATGGCTAATAGCGCTTTGGTGGTAAATGTGACACCAGAAGATTTTGGCGGGCAAATACTAGGTGGTATACATTTTCAGCGTAAATATGAGCAATTGGCTTTTCAATGTGGGGGCAGCAATTATCATGCTCCTTTCCAGACAGTGGGTGATTTCTTGGCAGGGAAAACTGGCAGTACTCTTTTTAACATCAAGCCTAGTTATAAGCCAGGCGTGATTGCAGCTGATTTGCGTCAATGCTTACCAGAGTTTGTTACAGATACCCTTGCCCAAGCACTTCCAGAGTTTGAACGCAAAATCAAAGGCTTTGCGAATCCTGAGGCTATTATGATAGGGGTAGAGACTAGAACCTCGGCCCCTGTGCGTATTATGCGCGACAATGACTATCAATCTTTAAACAGTAAAGGGCTATATCCTATTGGGGAAGGGGCCGGTTATGCAGGCGGCATCATGAGTGCCGCTCTTGATGGTCTTAATTCTGCAATTGCTATTATAAGAAAATACAAGATATAGGGACAATGCTATATTGTTCATCAGAAGGGAGAAATATAATATATGGGTAGACTTTTTGGAACGGATGGCGTACGTGGGGTAGCTAATGCTCAGTTAACACCGGAACTAGCCTTCAAATTAGGATGGGCAGCAACAACCTATTTCGGTAGGGAATACCATACCAGTCCCGTTATGTTGATTGGCCGTGATACCCGCATTTCAGGACAAATGCTAGAAGCAGCACTAGCAGCAGGTATTTGTTCTGCAGGAGGACAGGCTGTATTATTGGGAGTAGTTCCTACTCCTGCAGTAGCTTATTTAGCAGGCCAAATCAATGCCCAAGCAGGTGTTGTGATTTCTGCATCCCATAATCCATATCCTGATAACGGAATCAAATTTTTTGCAGGTACTGGCTATAAACTGTCTGATGCTGTAGAGGATGAATTGGAAGAGCTGGTATTAAATTATAAAGAAGACATGGAGCGTCCTGTTGGCGATGGGATTGGCACTATTCTTTATCGACATGACTTACTAAAAACCTATACGGATTATTTAATCAGTACTGTAGATGTTGATTTTAAAGGATTAAAGATGGTAGTGGACTGTGCTCATGGGGCAGCTTATGAAGTAGGACCTATCGTATATCAACATTTAGGTGCTGAAGTGATTACGATTAATGACCAACCAACTGGCGTAAATATTAATGCCAACTGTGGTTCTACTCATATGGAGGAGCTACAAAAAGCAGTTGTACGTCATCAAGCTCATTTTGGTATTGCTCATGATGGTGATGCAGACCGCTGTTTGGCTGTAGATGAAAAAGGAGTTATTATTGATGGCGATCAAATGATGGTAATTTGTGCATTAGATCGTTTAAAAGCTAATAAACTAAAAGACAATACTCTGGTTGCCACCGTGATGAGTAACATTGGTTTATACCAAGCTATTAAAAAGGCAGGAGGCAAAGTAGAAGTAACAGCCGTTGGTGACCGCTATGTATTAGAGGCTATGCTAGAAAAATCACTCATGCTAGGTGGCGAACAATCTGGACATGTTATATTTGCTGAGCATAGTACTACAGGTGATGGCGTATTAACCGCCTTACAACTGATTGCTGCATTGAAAAAAAGTGGTAAGAGTATGTCAGAACTGGCAGGTATCATGACTCGTTACCCTCAATTATTGGTGAATGTCACTGTAGCGAGTAAAGATGGCTGGGAAGAAAATGAGGCTATCATCCATGCTATCAAAAAAGGAAATACGGAACTGGGTGAAGAGGGGCGAATTTTAGTACGTCCATCAGGTACGGAACAGTTGATTCGCGTAATGGCAGAAGGACCATGTATGACAGAACTTGAGCGCATTGTACATGATATCGCTGCTGTTGTAAAAAAAGAACAAGGATAAGTTGACCAAAGCCATTCTTTATATTACAATGGAGATGCAAAGGAGCACAATGGTGCTCCTTTGCATATGTATATTATGAAAATGGAGGTGAGAAATGGATAAAGCAAGAATGTTTGGTGGAAACTATCTTTTACAGGACTAGGAGTTTGAATTTAGTAATAGCGCTGGAGCTTGCGTGACATAGTACCACATCTCGGTGGCAGCCTGCAGAAGGGCGTGTCAAGGCAAGCAGACGAGGAAGAGGTTTATCGAAAATTCAGCGGATACCTCTCGGCTATTCTGCAGCCGCTAAACAGCGACAAAACTGCAAGGTAACTTGCAGGACAAAGCGTCTGGGGCAGATTGACAGAATGATTTGAATTTTATTGAAATTTAGGAGGAATTACCATATGTGTGGTATTGTTGGTTATATAGGGCCTAAACAGGCATCAACATTTTTAATGGAAGGTTTAAGCAAACTTGAGTATCGGGGTTATGATTCTGCAGGTATAGCTGTATTTGACGGAACTAAAATTCATGTAGAGAAAAGCGTAGGCCGTTTGGCAAATTTAGAAATAAAATTAGAAAGCAACCAGCTTGCAGGTAGTTTGGGTATTGGACATACTCGTTGGGCAACTCATGGTCGGCCTTCTGATGTTAACTCCCATCCTCATACTGACTGCTCAGGAGATTTCGTTGTAGTGCATAATGGTATTATTGAAAACTATATGCACTTAAAAGAAAAACTAATTGAAAAAGGTCATACCTTTGTTTCTGAGACAGATACGGAAGTAGTAGCTCATCTGTTAGAAGACAACTATAAAGGTGACTTTGAAGCAGCTGTTAAACAAGTATTGGATGAAATTGAAGGCTCTTATGCCTTAGTATTTATGAGCAAACATGAACCAGACAAAATTATTTGTACGAAACAAGACAATCCATTGGTTATTGGCTTAGGTGAAGGCGAAAATTTTGTGGCTTCTGATATACCAGCCATTATTAACCGCACACGCAAGACCTATATCTTAAGTGATGGAGAATTAGCTGTTGTCACAAAAGATTCTGTATGGGTGATGAATCGCCAGGGTGTGCCTATTACTAAGAAAGTATTTGAAGTGAATTGGGATGCAGAAGCAGCTGAAAAAGGCGGCTATGAGCATTTCATGATCAAAGAAATCTACGAACAGCCAAGAGCCATTCGGGAAACCATGTCAAGCCGTCTAGCTAAGGATGATACTCATGTAGTATTGGACGAACTGAAATGGACGAAACATGAGATTGCAGCTATTAAAAAAGTGGTAATCGTAGCTTGCGGTACTGCTTATAATGCTGGTCTAGTAGGTAAATATTATCTTGAGTCATTGAGTCGCCTACCAGTAGAAGTGGATGTAGCTTCAGAATTCCGCTATCGTTCACCACTTGTGGATGAAAATACGTTAGCTATTGTAGTTAGCCAATCCGGTGAAACCTTAGACACCTTAGCTGCATTGAAAGAAGCGAAACGTCTTGGCGCTAAAACCTTGGCAATTACTAATGTAGTAGGTTCTTCTATTTCTCGTGAAGCTGATCAAGTTATCTATACTTGGGCGGGTCCAGAAATAGCAGTAGCTTCTACGAAGGCATATACTACTCAATTGGTTACCATGACTATGCTGGCAATCTATATTGCAGGCTTACGGGAAACTATCACACCAGAACGTACTCGTGAGTTAATTTCTGGCTTACGTAATCTTCCAAGCCAATTACATGAAATCTTAGAAGATGTAGAAGCCATTAAAACTTTTGCTCAACAGTATGGTTTCAACGAAGATGTATTCTTTATTGGACGTTCCCTTGACTATGCTGTAGCTCTAGAAGGCGCTCTTAAATTGAAAGAAATCTCCTACATTCATGCAGAAGCCTATGCTGCTGGTGAATTGAAGCATGGTACATTAGCTCTCATTATTGAAGGCGTACCTGTTATCGCTTTAGCTACGCAACATGATGTATATGACAAAACTCTTAGCAATATCAAAGAAGTGAAAGCTCGTGATGCTGTTGTTATCGGTATCGCTCAACAAGGCGATGAACAAATTAAAAAGTATGTGGATCACACCATTTTTATTCCACAAGCTGATAAATTCCTAGCACCTATCCTAGCAGTTCTTCCCCTCCAATTATTGGCCTACTACGCTGCCGTAACCCGTGGTTGCGACGTAGATAAACCAAGAAACTTGGCTAAGAGTGTTACTGTAGAATAATAGAATGACGAACCGCCCCTATCCTCAAAATACTGAGGGTAGGGGCGGTTTTTGTACTGTGTGGGATTTTTTTGTATTTTGGGAAATGAGAAAGCTCTTTTTATAAAGGATATTTTTTGCTTTATGAGAGGGAATGGGTCAATGGCACTAACGCTACGCCGTGTTACATAACCTTCACTTATGTCCATTACGAAAACAATGGAATTTAATGTAAGAATAATACTTACATTAAATTCAGAAAATTTCCTCGTTTCCATGTTATCTACATTATGGAATAATAATAAGTGATACCATTAGTATAAATTAGAAGATGGAGGGATATTATGTTAAAACGCTATGCTATGTTGATAGTTGTTCTGAGCGTGAGCCTTTTTGCAACGGGTGCTTTTGCAAAAGAAGCTCCTAAGAAAATGAGTGAACTTCCGACTTATGATTATAATCTAGTAGGATCTTTTGAAGTTAAGGGGCGTCAGGGTATCACCACTGATGGAGATTTCTATTATGTAAGTGGTAGTAAGGCTTTGTACAAGTATGACAAAGCTGGAAAACTTCTTCTTACAAATGAGAATCCTTTTGAAGGATATGCCGTTGCTTCCAACCATATTGGGGATATTGATGTTTTTAATGGTGAAGTTTTTGTTAGTGCTGAAAATTTCATGGATGGCGTAGGTAAAGATATTCAGATTGCTATTCATGATGCTGAAACTCTAAAATTAAAGCGCACTTTTAAATTTGAACCTTCTAGTGGACAGGAAGAAGTATCTGGTATCACTGTAGATACAGACAAAAGAACGGTGTGGATGTGTTCTTGGGTTGGAGAAGAGAGTGGTCGATATCTGTATGAATATAGCTTAGATACGGGAGAATATCTGCGAAAAATACATTTACAGCCAGTTCCACAATGGGTTCAGGGGATATTTTACTACAAAGGTTCTATATATTTAACTGCGGATGACGGTACTGCCGATCTCGATGAGCCTGATCATCTCTATCGTGTAGATTTATCTGACAAATCCTATGCTACTGTCGTTTTGGAAAAAACATTTACTGAGGTAAAGAAACAGGGAGAAATCGAAGGACTTACTGTTGATCCTAAGACAGGAGAACTATTAGTTCATTTCAATAGAGGTGCTCGCATTGTCCTTGGTATGGGTAAAGGTTTATATCCTGGATATACTAAGGAAATTTCTGAAGTCTATAAATATAAGATGGTCCCTCACAAATAGTAGAGATCCAGTTACTTAGGAAGTCGTTAAGGTATATTGAAATAGAATATTAAAAGGGAAAAGAAAGCCTGAGGGTTCTGGTATTATTCCTCTTTAGATTGACAGTGCAAAAAAGACCATTGATGCAATGGACTTAAGCTGACAAACTGAGGGGATTTTTTCTGACTAAAAAGGGGCAGGAGTATATGCGTTACTGTATTAGTTATAATGGTCTCGTAGTAGATGCTTAGGAACAATGCCGTATCGTATTAAATTTAGTTATGGTATGGCTATATTTAGCAATGCGTATAATAGTATAGATGAGCTTATTCAGCATAATGATAAGCTCATCTATAAAGAAAAGTAAAAAATAAGGGAAATTTCAAAAGTTGACCTTGACCCCATCTGTCCTATGATGCAGGAGATACGTGGGAGGGTGGGGAAGATAGGTTAAGTTAATGAAAGGGGATTTATTATGAGCATTATTGATAAAACACAGCTGAATGATTTAACAATGTTAGTACTTAATAAAAGTCAGTTTGTATGGGAGGAAAAAGACATAACCAAACTATCAGAGGAAATTGCTCGAAAATATATTGAAGTGAATAAGATACTTAAAGAAGAATTTAAAAAGAACGGATACGTTTTGTGAAATAAATTAAGAGCCATTAGGCTCTTTTTATTTGCCCTATTCTATTTACTTTGGTAACCAACATATTATTTAAGTCTTGAATTATTCTAGATTTAATTGTCGAGATATAGTAAAATATTCATAATAAGCAAAATATTTAGTAAATTTCCTAAAAGGTAAGGACGCAAAGCCTAGGGATCTAATGTACCGATAGTCGGTAGCTATGATTGCCAGGTTGCCATTTTAGTCCAACTAGAATGATCTACCAGGCTAACGTCTGGTTTTTTGTTATCTGAGCAACCGCTATAACGATGGTACTAGCAACCACAAACAAATTAACTGCATCATTTTTAAATGCGCCAATTTTATTGATATTACTACTGTAAATGTAGCATAAATAGTTGGTGAAGGGATTGATGACCAATTAATACAATGCTTGCAATTCAGATGAATATTTGTATGGTTATATTATTATCTAGTATTGCTGTACATGCCTATTTTAAGCTAGATAGAAAAGAGCAAGTCTATAGAATATTTTTAGCATTAATATTTTTAACGATATTAATATTGATATTAGAAATTTTGAGTGTAGCATTGAATTCAGGTTATTATATTAATTTCATAATTGTTCATAAGTTGGTTGATACATTAGGATTCACGCTGTCACCATTAGTTCCAATTAGTACATTACTATATGTATATAAAAGAACGAACAAATACAAGAAAATATATGCAAATAAATTTTTCTGGTTGGGTGTGCCCTTTGTCATAAATGGCATCCTATCATTAGCTAGCTATAAATTTAATTGTATATTTGGTTTAACCGACGAGAATATGTATGTACGAGGACCACTGTTTTTTGTTTCACCAATGACAAGCTATGTTTATTACATAATAAACTTATTATTCTTATACGATAGCCGAAAGAAACTCAATAAAGAAGAGCTATTTATCCTTAGTTTGCTTACAATCATTCCTACTGTGATGTCTATCTTTCAATTATATTATTTTATATATTTAACAATCTGGAATAGTACAGCTATTGCGGTTATAATTAACTATATTTTTATAGTACACAGTCAGACAAGGTTCGACTCATTAACAGGATTATGTAATCGCGTGGCTTATAATGAGTATCTTGCAAGTTTGTGTAGGAAAAGTAACATTGTTTTATCGGTTGTAAATATTGATCTGGATGACTTTAAAAGCATAAATGATGCTTTTGGGCATCACGAAGGCGATAAAGTATTGAAGCTATTCGCTAGGCAGTTGGAAGATGTATTCGAAGGAAAAGGAGTCTCTATCCGTATGGGTGGTGATGAATTTATTGTTTTGCTTAACGAGAACCAAAAAGAAGTGTTAGAGAAGTATATAAAAACGCTAGTTGATAAGATTAATGCATATAATGAAATAAGTAAAAAGCCTTATCGTATTAAATTTAGTTATGGTATGGCGATATTTAGCAATGGGTATAAGAGTATAGATGAACTTATTCAGCATAGCGATAAGCTCATGTATGAAGAGAAGCAAAAAAACAAGGGAAATTCCAAGAGCGAAAGCAATAGTTCAACATGAAAGAGTAATAACGACTAAGGCAACTGTCTGGAGTTCTTTTGATGAGATTAAAAGTAATTTAATGATGATCCGCCCCTATTCTCAGAAGTTTGAGGTTAGAGGCGGTTTTTGTATATTGTTTTAGGTATATCAGTAAAAAACAAGAGTCATCCTGAAGGGCTCGAGAAGGTTATCACTACGGAAATGCATCGGGCTAAACGGCTGAAATATATCTTCTTCCGAGTAAAAATTTAGCAGGAAACAGCACTTGATAAAAAGAAAATACCCATAACCAACCTTGCCAGAAGTAGGTCATCTGTTATAGTGAGGAGAGATATGTGTGGTTGTAGATATAATGAGCATTGATAAAGATTCCATTGAATTAAGCTCTGTCAAAGAACTGTTTAAAGAATTGGAAGCGATTATCAGTTCTTCCTATGATGGTATGTTTATTACCGATGGTAAAGGTTTTGTCTTGCGGGTAAATCACGCTTATGAACGCATTACAGGGATTAAGGCCAGTGAGGTATTGGGTCGCAATATGAAAGACTTGGTAGAGGAAGGATATTATGACGAGTCGGTTACCCTATTGGTAATGGAGAGGCGGAAAACTGTTACTATTAATCAAACGGTAAAGAAAGACCGTAAGATATTGGTCACAGGGAACCCAATATTTGATGAGCAGGGTGATTTATTTCGTGTTGTAACAAATGTCCGGGATATTACAGAACTGGCTAATTTGCAAAACCAATTAATAAAAACAAAAGAGCAGACATTGAAATATAAAACTGAATTGTCTCATTTACGGGCCCAGCATATTGAAGATAAAGAGACGATTTCCCGGAGTCCTGAAATGGAGAGGGTTATTGAACTAGCCATGAAAATTGCCGATGTAGATTCTACAGTATTAATCAGTGGAGAATCGGGTACAGGTAAAGAATTAATTGCTAAGTTAATTCACAAACAAGGAAAAGGCACCTCGAAACCTTTTATTAAGATTAATTGTGCCGCTATTCCTGAACAACTACTGGAATCAGAACTGTTTGGTTATGAGGGCGGGGCATTTACTGGAGCCAGAAAAGAAGGCAAACCTGGCTTATTTGAATTATCACATAATGGCACCTTGTTTCTGGACGAGGTGGGAGATTTGCCCCTGTTGCTACAGGTCAAATTACTGAGAGCTATACAAGAAAAAGAGGTGATAAGAGTCGGCGGTACAAAGGCTTTTACGATTAATGCAAGAATTATTGCTGCTACCCACAGAGATATTAGCAACATGGTAAAACTGGGGACTTTTCGTGGAGACCTGTATTATAGGCTTATGGTTGTGCCAATTTACCTGCCCCCTCTGCGTAATCGAAAAGAAGACATTCCATTATTGATAATGCATTTCATCGAGAAATTTAATCACCATTTTGGATATAACAAAAAAATTATGCCCAAAGTAATTGATAAATTGATAGGCTACTCATGGCCTGGTAATGTACGTGAATTGGAAAATGTTATAGAGCGTATGATGGTCACTGCCCCAAGTGAAGAAATTACTGTTAATCTTGTACCGGAGACTATTT
Organism: Pelosinus sp.; assembly: GCA_029239675.1. GTDB lineage: Bacteria > Bacillota > Negativicutes > DSM-13327 > DSM-13327 > Pelosinus. The sequence continues at coordinate 30,611 of JARBUM010000007.1, forward strand.
CGAATAAAATCTTCTTACCTAAGCGGGGGACAAAGCTGAAGGAGGCCGTAGAACAAACCGAGACATATCTGTTGGATGAAAGCTACAAAGAATATGGATCATGGAACAGGGTTGCTGAAAAGTTAGGTGTTGATAGGACGACTATTTTTCGTAAGGTCGTCAAATATGGACTTAAAAAAGAATAGTGTGCAGAATTGCTACTGTTGCAATTGCACACAAAACTAGCTGTTCCTTAGGGCAATAGCGGTTAAATGGGGATGCTATTGCAGAAATGCAACAGCATCCCCATTTTCGGAATAGTCTAAATGTACGGAGAATAACAAAAAAATAATTGTTTTAGTTGTGGCACGAATTCTGCATTAGTAATATGACGTAAGTAAATCGTTATTTATTTTGGTAATGTAGTAGGAATAAATTCAAAATTATGAGGAGGGCTTGTGTTGAAGGTTTACGTATTAGATAATGGTTGGCTAGAGTGTGATGCAAATTGGATGGTGGCATTTTCGTCACTAGCAACATTGCAAGATCAGAAATGTACGCATAAGTGGATAAAAATTCCCGTATATGCAGTTCTTATTGATCATCCAGAAGGAAAAATTTTATATGACCTAGGCTGTCATCCTGATGCAATGAAGGGTTATTGGCCAGATGGATTATTAAGTGCATTTCCTTATTACTATAATGGGAATCAAGACTTTGTGAATCAACTGGCTTTGACTGGGACAAAACCAGAAGACATAAAAACAGTGGTTTTATCTCATATGCATCTTGATCATGCTGGCAATTTGAATTTGTTTGAACATGCTGATGTTTATGTACACCGTAAGGATTTTGAATATGGTCAAACGCTTGTCCATTTATCTCCGAATCCTGCTAATCATGGGGCTTATGTGAAAGCGGATATGGAAGTTCCAGTAAAACAATTCCATTTAGTAGAGGAAGACTTTGAGTTGGTCCCTGGAGTTGAGATTATTACCGTACCAGGACATACCCCAGGTTTGTTGGGAATGATGGTTCATCTTAAAGAAGAAGGCACTTTAATATTTCCACAAGACGCTGTTTATACTCAAGAAAATTATGGCCCTCCAGCTAAAGCATCTGGAATTATGTATGATAATTTAGCATTCTTTGAATCCATTGAAAAAATTCGTAGTTATGCAAAAAAACATAATGCAAAAGTAATGTTTTCTCATGATATGGAATTTTTTAAAAATATGAAGCTGGCTCCTCAATTTTATAAATAAAGTAAGATGCAAAGCAGATAAAATTCAAGGGAGGATATTAATATGTCTTTAAAAACAGCGCAGCAGTATGAGGAAAGCTTACGCAAACTTAATCTCAAAGTATACTTGCAAGGTGAACTAGTAAAAAATTGCGTCGATCATCCCATTATCAGACCATCTATGAATTCTGTAAAAATGACCTATGAATTGGCCCAAGACCCCCAATATGCAGATCTCATGACTGCTACTTCTCATCTAACTGGTAAAAAAATAAATCGTTTTTGCCATCTGCACCAAAGCACAGAGGATCTTGTTAAAAAAGTAAAAATGCAACGCTTATTAGGCCAGAAGACGGCTGCCTGCTTCCAACGTTGCGTAGGAATGGATGCAATCAATGCTGTTGACAGTGTTACTTTTGAAATGGACAAAAAACTAGGTACTACTTATCATGATCGGTTTACTAAATTTCTACTGCAAATGCAGGAGGAAGATTGGACAGTAGACGGTGCCATGACTGATCCTAAAGGTGACCGAAGTTTATCGCCAAGCAAACAAATTGATCCTGATTTATATGTGCATGTTGTGGAGAAAAGAGAAGATGGTATTGTAGTTTGTGGCGCTAAGGCCCATCAAACAGGTGCTCTAAACTCTCACATGATATTGGTTATGCCAACAATCGCCATGGTTAAAGAAGATGCTGATTATGCTGTTTCCTTCGTGGCTCCAGCAGATGCAGAAGGCATACTTTATATTTATGGACGCCAATCTTGTGATACCCGTAAACTGGAAGGCGGGGATATCGATGTTGGAAACAAACAGTTTGGCGGACACGAAGCACTGATGGTATTTGATCATGTATTTATTCCTTGGGAGAATGTCCTCATGTGTGGTGAATATGAATTTAGCGGTGCACTAGTAGAACGTTTTGCTGGATATCATCGCCAAAGTTATGGTGGCTGTAAAGTCGGAGTAGGCGACGTATTAATTGGTGCAACGGCACTCGCTGCAGATTATAACGGTGCAGCGAAAGCCTCCCATGTTAAAGATAAGCTCATTGAAATGATGCATCTCAATGAAACCTTATATGCCTGTGGTATCGCCTGCTCAGCTGAAGGTTATAAAACAGCGTCAGGCAATTATATGATAGATCTCTTACTGGCTAACGTCTGCAAACAAAACGTGACTCGGTTCCCCTATGAAATTGCCCGTTTGGCCGAAGATGTTGCTGGTGGTTTAATGGTCACTATGCCGTCTGAAAAGGATTTGCTTAATCCTGAAATTGGAAAAGTAGTTGAAAAGTATTTCCGCGGTATAGGGGCAATACCAACGGAGCATCGTATGCGTATTTTACGCTTGATTGAGAATATTACCTTAGGTACTGCCGCTGTTGGCTATCGGACAGAATCTATGCATGGTGCTGGATCTCCACAAGCACAGCGTATCATGATCGCTCGTCAAGGCAACCTAGAGCAGAAAAAAGAGCTGGCTAAAGTAATTGCTGGTATTCCTCAGAAATAATTTGAATATAAATGTTAGATACAAAGGGTAGGAAGAGCGTAAAGACAAAGCTGTTATAATTTATAGCTCGACCTGCCCTTTAGGTTTTTATAGTTAAAGCTTACTTCTTTACTTCGTTGTATATAACAAAATAAGAGGATGGTCAAATGGAAAAAATACGCGAGATTATAGCACAAAAAATTCGCCCAATGCTTAATGCTCACAATGGAGATATTGAACTGGTAGAAATAACAGCCGACGGGTTTGTTAAAGTAAGGCTTACTGGAGCATGCGCAACGTGTCATGGTGCTAGGCAAACCATGACTGAAGTGGTTGAAGTCGCATTAAAAGAGGTATGTCCACAAATCAAAGGTGTCATACCAGTGCAACAGGTAAGCGATGATCTAATTAATCAGGCGCTAAAGATCCTACGCAAAGAAAAAACATAAATCATGGAAAATCGGCGAATCAGCATTGTTTTTTGCGGAGGATGCAATCCGCGGATTGATCGGGGGAACGTTGCCCTTCAAATACAGGCTATTCTTGTGGCAAGGGGTTATCAAATTGGATATAACTCGTTAGATGGTGATTTCGTTATATATATGAGTGGATGTACGGTCAATTGTGCACTAAAGTACAACCTGAACAATCAACCTTCTGTTGTAGTTGCTGCAACCTCTGTTGATGCAGTGGCTATAGACGAAGGAGAACTTGTCAGTGAAATTGTGATGAAAGTGAGGGATTATTTTGAATAATTGGAGAGACCTTTATCAGAATAAAATCGTTTCTGCTGAGCAAGCTGTACAACATATAAAATCTGGTGATCGAGTAGTAATTGGGCATGCCTGCGGTGAACCACCTACACTGGTAGAAGCATTGGTAACTCGGGCACCTGAGATTAGCAATGTGGAAATTGTACACATGGTAGCTATGGGGCCAGCTAAATTCGCCCAACCGGAGATGGAAAGAAGTTTTCGGCACAATGCGTTATTTGTGGGCGGGTCAACACGAAAAGCGGTAGAAGAAAAACGGGCAGATTTTACACCATGCTTTTTTTCGGAAATCCCCAGATTATTTAAAAACAATATATTACCTGTAGATGTTGTATTACTCCAGGTTACACCACCTGATGAACAGGGATTTTGCAGTTATGGTGTTTCAGTTGATTATACAAAAATTGCAGCGGAATGTGCTCACATTGTTATTGCCCAAATGAATAATTGTCTTCCACGTACAGGGGGGGCAAAAATTCATCTGGACGTCATTGACTTTATTGTGGAGCAGGATGAGTCAATCATTGAGTTAAAGCCTCCGAAAATTGGTGACGTGGAGAAAGCTATAGGGGAAAATATCGCTGCACTCATCCCCGATGGTGCAACGCTACAATTGGGTATTGGCGCTATTCCAGATGCAGTACTCTTATTTTTAACCGACAAAAAGGATCTGGGTATTCATTCGGAGATGTTTTCTGATGGCGTAGTGGTCTTAGCTGAGGCTGGTGTTATTACGAATCGGAAAAAGACAATTAATACTGGGAAATTTATGGCCACTTTCCTAATGGGCACCAAAAGATTGTATGATTTTGTGAATAATAACCCAGATGTGGAAATGCAATCTGTGGATTATATTAATGATCCGTATATTATTGGCCAGCATGAGAACATGGTTTCCATCAATTCTGCCTTGCAGGTGAATCTAATGGGAGAAGTTAATGCAGAAATGATAGGTACAAGACAATTTAGTGCTGTAGGTGGACAGGTAGACTTTGTTCGTGGTGCTAGCAGATCGCTGAATGGCAAATCCATTATTGCGTTGCCGTCTACAGCATCTGGCGGTAAAATATCGCGTATTACCTGTCAACTTGACTGTGGGGCTGCGGTAACTACTTCACGTAATGATGTACATTATGTTGTTACAGAATATGGCGTAGCAGAATTACGGGGGAAATGCATTCGTGAGCGGGCAGAAGCCCTGATTGCTATCAGTCATCCAGATTTTCGCCATAGCTTGACGACCGAAGCCAAAGAAAAAGGACTTATGTAAATTCTACTGAGGTGTGCTGTGCCGGTTATTACTTTGTTGCAAGAAATTTTTTCAGTAGTAAAAGTGGAGGCATTATGATTACTATTGATGGATTTGCGGCAGAGTATATAAAAAAGCGCCAATCATCAGCCGTTATTGAGCTGAAATTCGAGCCAGCTATTGGTGGATGCGCCTGCTCAGGTAAGAACATAACAGGCAGTTATGTTCCATTTGTGTTAGTGTGATGTGAGAGAGGTTGAGGTTGTGGTTTATTTTGTGTCGTAATGAACACGCCTGTTATTGTTAAAGTCATACCAATCAAATGATAAACCGAAATTTTTTCACCATATAACAGTGCGGCGATCCACAGTGCATTTACAGGCATTAAATTAATATAGGCGGATGCTTTTGTTGCACCGATACGCTGAATGCCCCAATTGAACAACAAAAAGGCCACAAATGTAGCACATACGCTTAGATATAAAAGTTCTAGTTGAATTTGATTGGATAAGTCTAACGTTTTACCCCATTGTCCTTCGCTTATGACTGAAATTATCAGTAGCATTATTGCACCAAACACCGTAGAGACGGCAGTGACTACACTCGCTTCCATTTTACGGGTGAGTTTCTTTACCATCAGTGTGTAAGCAACCCAACTGGCTACTGCGCCGAACATATAGACTTCACCAACACCGATAGACATTTGAGTGAGTACACTTAAACTTCCTTTACTTATTACTAAAGACACGCCGAGTAAGGATAAGATTACCCCTAGTAGAGTACGCCAATTTCGCGGCTCTCCCATAAAAAAGCAGGCAATACAAGTTGTAATTGCGGGGTTGATTACAATTATAAGTGCAGATGTGACTGCAGACGTATATTGTAGGCCAGCTGCAAAAAAATAATTATAGGAAAAAACACCTGTTGCCCCTAACACGAGTAAACTTAAGAAGTTCTGTTTAATCGCTACCCAATCTAACTCTCGGCGCCATCCGCTCCAGAGTAACATAAGTAAGCCGGCAATCATAAATCGAATCGCTGATGTTGTAATTGGAGATAATTCTGTCAATACATGCTTAGTAGTGGCAAATGCTCCACCCCAGAAAATAGGTACCAGCAGCAGAATGACATATATTTTAGTAAGATTCTGTTTTTCCATAATTAAACTCCTTTTATCCTTATAGTTGAATCGGTCATACAATGAAGCTACTTCTCTAATTGGCCCAGGGACGACTATGTTCCCCAATATAGTGTAGTAAAGCAGACAGCACGCTTTTGGGCGTGCTGTCTGCTTTTACCAGCTAGAATGTGCAGGGTGTTTTTGCTGATTTGGATTTTATCCGATGACCAAATCGCTCTAAGACTCCCATCTTCTACAATTGGGAGTTAAGAGCGACTAAGTCCCTGGATAAGTGCGGCTAAGATTCAGATGGAATTAAAACTCCACCTAAATCAAGTCTTCTTTATATCTATTATCATCTTATCTGACCGTAACTGAACTGTCAATAAGCCTCGTGGCGGGGTTCCCTTCGTCCATTAATTCATTAAGTGTGCAAAATCAATGGCAAAATATATATTGTTTTCTGTAAAGATTTAGCAGGAAATAGCACTTGATGAAAGGAAAATATCCATAACCAACTTTATTAGACATTCGACATAATATTGTCAATATAGGAACGTCCCTAATGTCCAGTGTGTATCTTCAAGTATGACTAACGAAGGAGGTGCAAGATGATTACACGGGTTATGAGAAAAGCGAATATAATTGACCGTATGATACATAAAATGTTGGATGGTAAAACATTGGCAATTCTCATACTGTATAGTTTTTTAGTTGCTGCTTGTATTATGTGCTTTGTAATGCTCCAAAGTGTTTATGGAACATATATATGGTGGGCTACTACAACAGAGGGACAGCTTACTGCAGAGGCTAATCCCGAAGAATTATACAGAAATTGTTGGTGGAGTGCATTAACGATCATTAACAATGTGGTTTTTATTTCTTTATTTGTCCGAATTATTGTTAGTCGATTACAACAATTAGATGCTATGGAATATTCGATATATCCGACCATCCCGTATACTGGATTTTTGACCGGAGTATTTTCCAGCCTCTATTTTATAACAGCCCTTTGGAGTTTAGTGAGCAATAATCTTCAGTTGCTGTTAAAAAGACAACTAGTAACTATCTCAGGAACTTGGCAGGATTTATTTCCATATCATAAAATAAAAGAGTTTAATGATGGGCAAGGAAGTTTCATTTTTTCCTGGAACGATTTTTGGTCATTTAATATTGAAATGATAATTTATTTTATGATTCTTACAATAGTATTAAAATTTTTCTCTCAATTCATCCTGTCCTATTATTCGTATGTGATTGAAAGTAGAATAGCATCCAAAGAGGAATGTAATAAGAATAGGCATATAGGCAACGCGGATAAAAAAACGATTTTCCTTGAATGATTTTAATCAATACCTAAATACGAGAAGGTCTGCAAGAAGCAAACCAGAACGGCCATGATATCAGCCCCTTGTATTGGATGTTTTTTAAAATGTCCAATACAAGGGGCTCATTCAATGTTTAGCTTTCGTAAGCTGGTATGTGAATGTATTGGAAACTAGATAGTGGCGAAGACAAAGTAGGGATTGGGTTAGTCTGATATCAGACTTTTTTCTCATGACACCTAGGACCTAAGTCTTGACTAAAATATGTAATTACTGTATTATAATAAGTAATTACATATTTTAGCAAACTTATCGAAAGATAAGGGCGCAAAGCTATGGGTCTAAGAACATTTGTTTATGATTGCCAGGTTGCCGCTTTGTTTAAGCGTAATTATTGCACCAGCATTCCCATGCCTAGGTGCTTTTTTTGTGTGATAAGAGTAAGAGTGGCATTATGGAGAGTAGGAATCAACAGTCGGGTATTTCTTAAAAAGTACAAATTCGGAGGCAATAATAATGAGAGAAGAAAACATAGAGGCAAAAGAGTTGATTGCAGAGGTATGTGACCTTCAAAAGAAACTAGCAGAGCTTGATTCCAAGCAAAAAGAAGAATTGGCCTATGTCATTCAATTATATATTATGGGGGAAACAGAGATCCCCAATGAGAAAAGAATATATCATTGATTTAATGCGAATTCCACCGTATTCTCAAAATTTTGAGGGTACGGATATTTTTTATTTATTTTTACTTTTATCCTGTCAATAGACTCATACCAATAGCAGGTATTTGTCGAGATATACAGAATATGGTTTAGGTGAAATGATTCTCGAAAGGTGCGCTGTCTCCCATGCGATTTTTGCATAAGTTAATACTATTACTCTGTACATTGATAATCCTTAGTAGCCTTATTCAATTTTTTGCTTTTGATAGATTTTTTCTTACTAATACCAATTCCTTGTTATTAGCTACTAATGAAAAGGCTGCAAACAATCTTGGAGAGCAGCTTTTAGCATATTTTGAAAATGCTGAGGAATCATTAAAAGTTATTGCATCAGATCCTGAAATTAGAAAGAATCAAGAGCTTCTTGATAAAATTAATGATATTATTCCTGAAATAAATATGATTATTGTACTTGATAAAAAAGGGGATATTTCTCACATTACAAAACCTGATAAGATATCAAGTTTCAACGTATCCCATAGAGATTACTTTCAACATGCTATGAAGGGTGAGACTTATATCAGTGGCGTGTATACAGGTGCCCAAGGACGGGAAGTCATTGCAATTGCGACTCCCAGTATTGAAGATCATAATATAGTGGGTGTGGTGGTTGGAACAATTTGGCTGCATGAAAATAAGCTGGCAATGATCTTTGGTAATAAATCCTTTGGCCGCAACGGACATATTGCAATTACTGATCAACGAGGAATTATCGTTTATCATTCAGATCAAGAACGTATTGGCGAGCAGGATAAGATAGTCGATAGCTTAGAAGGAGCAACAGGCTCTGTAATTATGAAGAACCACTCTGGAATTGAAAACTATATTGGATATAGTACGGTTCCAGAATTAGGCTGGCATATTATTGTAAGTACCCCTACTACCGAGCTAACACGATTTCGTAGCATGATGCTATACGAGATATTAACGATAACAATACTCACAATTATTGTAGTTGCTATAATTGGTACTTACACAGTAAGGCGATATATGAGGCCCCTTGAGAATTTAGTGGCGGCTTTTAGCTCTGTAAAAAAAGGAAAATATATGAAAATTGCTTCTGATAGCTATGCTCCTGAATTTGACGAAATGATTCAGATCTATAATGACACAATTAGAAAACTTGAAGAAGTCCATGTTGCATTACAAGGAGCTGCAGATATTGATGGATTGACAGGAGCCTATAATCGCAGATCCTTTGATAAAATATTAGAATTAATTAAAGGTGAATTGCAGGCAGGATCTCTTAATTCCCTAGGAATTATGGTATTAGATCTGGATAATTTCAAGAGGCAAAATGATACATGCGGTCATTTAGTAGGTGATGATATTTTAAAAGAATTTACCGCTATAGCACAAGCTGTTGTAGGACCTCGATCCGTATTTCGCTTTGGTGGAGATGAGTTTGCGATTATCTTACGAAATATCTCGGATACAACTTTCATTTCCTATGCAGAAGAAATACGTTTGCACTGTGCCAAGAAATTGGTTGACTGTACAGTAAGTATAGGCCTTGCAACCTATCCTAAAAATGCAGATACTATAGAGGAATTGTTAGATTTTGCAGATAAGGCACTTTATATTAGTAAGGATACTAGAAATAAAGTAACAGAGTATCCAACTGATAGCTAAGAGTTTTACCCCATGGCTAAGTCGCTCTAAGAGTATCATTTTATATAAATGGTAAATTTAGAGTGACTAAGTATCTAGATAAGTGTGACTAAGATTCAGATGGAGTTAAAACTTCACCTGAATCGAGTCTTCTTTATAGTTAATGTGATAATTTATATTAAAAGGGGAGAATTGATTTTGGGTATCTTTTCGTGGATGTTTTCAAAAAATACGGAGCGCAATTCCCAGGTTCGTAAATGGGTAGCACAAGAAATTGAGAAGGTGGATACCACTAATCCTGATGTTTACGCAATGTTTGTAGGACTAATACACTCTGCTGTTCAGTGTGGGAAGTATAGCATAGAAGAACAAGATGAGAAGATTTCCCAAGTGTCGAAGCAATATCTAGGAGACGCTACTATTTTTGAAATTGCTTGCTATACTTATTTTCGACTGGAAAATTGGTTAGCCAAGAATCAACCGCAGCTTAAACCTGACCAAATAGCTCTTCCTATTGGCAAATGGATAGTGGAGAAGTTCTCCTTAACATTTTATTTGGAGGAAGAGTGGGTTAATAAATTATTTACGGAGCAGCTGGATCGATATAAGAGACTAGCGGATGCTGGTAAGGGGGTTGAAGAATTTCATCTTGAATTGGAGCAGCGTATTTTAATGACCAAAGGGGATAAATTTGATAAAAAAAATCCTCCCCAAGATGCTTCAAGTGTAGCCCTCGATTCTCAATATATTAAACGCAGCTTGGCAAAGTATGAAGAATATATAGCAGCTCTCATGGTGGATATACAGAATTACTGCAATAGGAATACTAAGAGGCAAGTGAGCCAAGGACAGAGACTAGAAGTAAACCAGGATGTGAATCTAGGGCAGAAGGATTATTTATATGGGATGGCATTAGTGGCCCAGCAAGATTGGATTAGAGCATGTAAGGCTTTCACAAAAGTAATAGATGCTACTCCTGGGCACTATGATGCATTGGTACAGCGTGCCTTATTGTATCTAACTTTGCATCAACCTGTAGATGCGTTACAAGATTTGACGAAGGCAATTGAGGTAAATCCTAGTGGGGCCGTAGCCTATTTTCATCGGGGAAAATGTTATCACCGTTACTTGCGGCAAAAAGATAAAGCTTTAGCCGATTATTCCGAGGCAATTCGTTTAGCACCTGGGGATATGGCAGCATATTTTGGTCGCGGTGAACTGTATGACGAAATAGTCTTGTATAATGAAAAGCAAGCTCTTGAACAGAATGATCACGCTTTTCATAATCAGATTTCCGAGGAATTTTTGGCAGCGATTAATGATTATAGTCAAGTCATTACGTTAGCACCCGAACATGATGGAGCTTATGTTAACAGAGGCTTAGCTTATGCACGAAAGGCTCGCATAAATAAAAATGTGGATTTTATTGAGAAATCCATTGCTGACTTTGAAAGAGCTATCAGTTTGAATTGGGAGAATGGTTATTTATATAAGCAGCAGGACGAACTAAAAGAATTATTGATAGCATGCAGGATGTAAAATAATTTAATACAATAGAGTGTACTGCTTCTCGTTACGTTGGAGGAAGGTAAGCTTAGAGGAGGTAAGGATGACACATAGTAAGTTGAAAGGCGAAAGTATAAATCCATTCGATAATGTATTTTACAAAACGATTATGGAACAAGCGCCCGATATTATTTTGGTAATCCACCCGGATGGCCGGATCTGGGATGCAAATGAAGCCGCATCATTGGGGTACGGTTATTCTGCTGAGGAGTTGCGCACCCTTCGAATTCAAGACCTCCACGGAATAGATACAGGGGAAGCAGTGAAAAATCAATGGTATAAAGCCAATCAAAGTCCTCTTGTTTATCGCACAAATCATTTACGTAAAGACGGTGAGGGATTTCCTGTCGAAATGAGATGTCAACATATCTTATTTCAGGATAAGGATGTATTTATCATCATTGTAAGAAATATGACTGAAGTAAAAGAATTAGAAAATGCTATTCAAGTATGCAATCATGAGCGAGATCAATTGGCTGATGATTGGACGAATTTATTTCAAAAAGCACCTGGTGGGTACCATTCGCTGCATTCGGATGGAAATTTTATTTATATAAATGAGACCGAATTGATGTGGCTTGGTTATAGGAGAGAAGAAGTTGTTGGCATACTGCGCTTTGAAGACCTATTGACAGAAAAGAGCCGTGGGGTTTACCAAGACTATTATACTGAGCTGATGAGAGCAGGACAGGTTGTTGAGACCGATTTAGAGATGGTTCGTAAAGATGGTTCAGTTTTTCCCGTATTAGTAAGTACAGTAGCGATTAAGGATGAAAATGGTATTTATAGTAAGAGTTTGTCAACTTGTATGGATATCACAGAGCGTAAGTTATGGGAAGAGGGAATTATTGCTAGTGAAAACCAGTATCGGGCTCTTGCGGAGAATTCCAATGATCTTATTGCCCGCTTCGATGGGGAATGCCGCTATTTATATGTAAATCCAGCTATTGGTCCAATAGCTGGGATTGCCCAGGAAGCATTTATTGGCAAGACAAATGAAGAACTAAAACTGCCTCGTGCTTTCTGTATTATTATTAGGCAAGGAATCAAAGGGGTATTCAATAAAGGGCAATCCATCCAGCGGGAACTTGAGCATTTTATAGCTGGAAAAAGAATGATGTTTCATTTGCAACTCGTCCCAGAGTTTCATACTGATGGTAGTATCGCTTCCGTACTATGTGTTGGACGCGATATTACTAAATTTCGAGAGTTGCAGGATGAGATGTTCCGCAACGAATTGAAGTATGCCAATTTATTCGAGTATATGAGTGAGGGATTCAATTACGAAAGGATTGTAACAGGGGATGATGGCAATATTGTGGATTCTATCATCCTAGAAGCTAATGCTGCATATTGCCGTATGGCGAACCGGTCTGTTAGTGATATTATCGGCAAAAAATCAAGTGAGGTCACATTGAAGATTATTTTGCCTACTCTAAACTGGACCCGATTATGCCAGAAGGTAATAAATCAAGGACCTACTACCATTGAATGCTTCTCTTTACCATTAAGAAAATGGTTCTCTGTTATCGCTTATAGTCCAATTCAAGATCATTTGGCGATTCTCTACATCGATATTACAAAAAGAATAGAGGCAGAGAAGAAGCTACAGGAAAGTGATCAGCGCTATAAAGAACTTGTCCAGGACGCGAAGGTAATTATTGCAAGTATTAATTATTCTGGTGAGATTGTTTTTATGAATGAATGGGGATTGTCTTTCTTTGGTTTCCGCAGTGAAGAACTAATCGGGAAGTCTGTGTTTGGGACGATAACACCAGTCTATGATTCAATGGGACAAGATCTTCGAGAAATATTTGAGAATTTAAAGGCAAATAACGGATTGTTCCAGCGCCACTTGAGTGAGAATATGACTTCTTCAGGTAAGAAAGTATGGATTGACTGGACTAATCGTGTTGTGATTGATTCTATCACAGGCGAATTTCAGCTGTCTGTCATCGGGTTTGACGTTACCGCTGCGAAAAAGGCTGACCAAGAGCACTTGTATGGCTATGAGCGGCGCAGGCGTAGGGAATTATTAAATGATGTTATCAATCGACGGATTTCTCAGGAAGAATTGGCGACAGGAGCTGCTCAATTAGAGATAAAGATTAAACCTCCTTTTGTGATTCTTTTACTGGCTATGCCTTGGCAGGATTTATCCCCAGATGCATCTATAGAAGAAAATGAGAATCGGCAGTATTCTATTGAAATAATGATTGATAACATTCAGCGTCAAGGAAAAGGAGTTACTTGGCAGACGCAAGAGGGCATTGCCATCTTACATCCCCTGCCAGGAACAGGAGCGAATGTATCACTTAATCAGGCTAAAATTATAGCAGAGGAAATCATAGGAAAAATCTCTCGTTTTTGGCAAGGAGTGAATATTCGTGGTGGAATCTCTCATTCTTCTGAAGGGACACAGTTGATTGCGGATGTCTATGATCAGGCCCGCCTGTCTTTTCTTTGCAGTCCAGTGCTTTATCCAGAGAACCTACTACATTATTGGGAGGAACTAGGTTGCTATCAATTTATCTTTAATGACTGCACTTCCCAGCAGGCACAGCAATTTATTGATTATCATTTGGGGATGCTGTTGCATCCAGATGGAAAGAGTGATCAGAGTGAATTACTTGCCACATTAAAGGAAATTATTACAGGGGCCTCAGCTCAAGTAATCGGTAAACGGCTCTTTGTGCATCCCCAGACCGTTGTTTTTCGTAAAAGAAACTTAGAAAAAATAATGGGTGTTGATTTGGATTCATTAAAAGTGCGTATGGACTTATCTGTGGCGTTAAAACTTTTATCATTACTGGAGAAAACTTTTTCTGATATTAAATCCTGAGAATAATGCAATTATGATCTATAATTTCTAATGAAAAGGAATAACGAATTATCAAATATGTATAAAACTACCTATGTTTTTGTGATGAACCTTGTTACTTATAGCGAAGGAAAAATAAAGCTATTTAGTGAATGTGTAGGTATAAACCTCAAATAAGTAACCAAGGGAGGAATCAAAATGAACCAGGATATTTTAAAGGGCAAGTGGAAAGGGATAAAAGGGAGCCTTAAAGAACAGTGGGGCAAGCTTACAGATGATGATCTCACTATGCTAGAAGGGAAATCAGAAAAGTTGGTTGGGATTCTTCAAGAACGATATGGTTATACGAAAGATAAGGCAGAAGAAGAATATAAAAAATTTGTAGGCCGTTTTAAGTGAAATAGAGATACGACTGAGTAGAGATGCTTAGTCGTATTTTTTTATACAAGCTTAATAAAATATAGTTCTTTTTTATGAGAATTCTTATTGTCGTTATCGCAGGGGAAAAAGAAGAAAAGATGTAATTATTTATCATATCTAGTAATAATTGATGAAACAATGGATGGGAGGAAAAAAATATGTCTATATTGGATTTATTGCAAAGAGGTAAAAAGAATCGTGAAAAAGAATTGCGCCAAAAGGTAGCAATTGGTGCTACTGTAGGGATGACATTAGGAGCCGTTGCCGGAGTACTATTAGCCCCTAAGGCTGGCAAAGAGACTCGTGCAGATCTCGCCAAAAATGCCCAAGAATTGTCGGATAAGGTCAAAGTAATATCGGGTAAGACTCAGGAAATAATTGAAGAGACAAAAGAAAGAATTAATGAAAAAACACAAGATATCATGAGTGGAGTAAAAGATAAAATTGCTGATATAAAGAAGGAAGCAAATGAAGATAATCAATAAGCAAAAACGCGACTAAGCAGAGGATGCTTAGTCGTGTTTTCCTATTAGGGCTGTTTGTGAAGTATCTGTGTAAGGTGTTATTATAGTGTCTTCAAGGCATTTAGCATGTTAATTAGAAGAGCCCAAAGGATTACTTATGCAATCTTGATAAAATTTTTCTCATTTCCATAAAAAAGCTTATTATAATTATGGAAGGAAAAAAAGAGTGATTAACTGAAATAATACAACATAAGTCATTGATCGACAAATTGTATCGGAAATAGATTAGGTACGGTAGAAATAACATGAAAGCTAGCAGGGGGAAGTACCTATTAGAATGAAATAGCAGCAATTGAGAGATGTAGTTTATTGCTACCACTAGATCTGGCAATTAATAGTGAGAACTAAGATTGAACCATAACGCTAAGGGAGGGTGGACAAGGTGAGTTTGGTGGTAGTAGCAGTCTTGTTGGTTGCTATATTTTGGGGGATGGGGCAATTAACGAAAAAGAATTGGTAACTTATCCGTTCAAAAAAATGAGGGGGGAATGTTATGGAGAGTGAAAATGATAGATGGGATTGGATAGATTCTCATTTAACAAAATATAATGAAATCCTTCAGGAAATGAAAGGCAGGGCTTTTATTATTCCCGCAGACTTAAAGCTGGATTATCTTAGGCAAGTCCAACAACTTGAGCAACAACAAAATACATTTAATGCTAAGTACAGAAAACTTCAGGAGGCTAGCGGTGATGAGCGGGACAAGATGCAAGAACCACTAGATAAATTTAGGAAAGAATTAGAGAAATCTTTTGATCATGTGATAAAAAAATATAGTAAAATATTTTGAAAGTAGGGGAAAGCATGTATATATCAATATATGATTTAGGTATATTAATTATTTTTTTGATTGTGGTTATTATAGGTATTTATCTGATTAGTGTCATACGAAAAGTAATGTTTATTCTTGATGATGTCAAACGGGTTCTTGATACCAATGAGACTAGTATAAGAGAAACAATATCATTATTGCCTGCAGTGCTCAGCAATGTGAATCAGATAACAGCAAGTATTAAGGAAACAGCTAGTCAGGCAAATGATGTTATCTATGATGTGCGGGTTGAGTGGGAAACGTTGCTAATTTATGCAAAGGCAGTGGGACAGATTATTAAAGCCCTTTTCTCTAAAGGTAAATAAAAACAAGTATATATATTTAGGGAATTACATAGATGTAACTTAGAAGAGCATTAAATTTGTTAAAAAAATTATTAGAGAAATAAGGAGGTTGAAGAGTGATGAAAAAATTTATAAAAATAGTCACGACCCTAATGATTATTTTGGGTTTGACTATTTCAGTAGTAAGCGCGGCAAGTGTGGAAGAAAAACGTCAATCCATACGAAATTCAGCGAACGAAACGCTGAACAAACTCTATGCGATTCACCCGAGTGCTAGACAATCCGTTGATAATGCTGCAGGATATGCTGTATTTAGTATTACGGATGTTAAAATTGTTTTCTTGGGAGGTGGGGGCGGCAAAGGGGTAGCTGTTAATAATAGCACCAAGGAAGAAACATTTATGAGAACAGGTGATGTACAGGTTGGATTTGGTCTTGGCATAAAAAAATTTGACGTGGTTTTAGGATTTCAAACACAAGAAGCCTTTATGGATTTTATCAATGATAGATGGGTAGTCGGTGGACAGGCTACCGTGGCTGCGACAGATAGTGTAAATGGAGGTTCCTTGGAAGGTGCTGTGTCGGCAGGTAAGGACACTTGGATGTATCAATTAACAGATAAGGGATTGGAAGCCAGTTTGACTATCAGAGGAATCCGATATTTTAGAGATAAAGATCTGAATTAAGAAATTTGAATTTTACTAGTGAAGTTGGTGTTAGGTGAAATTCCAAAGAGGGGGTTGTAAAAATGATCTATACAATTATAGCTGTTATTTTAGCAGTGATCATTATGAAATATTTTGGAATTCTATAGCGGTCCGAATGTCGAAAAAATTATAAAGAGAGTATAGGTGATAATATGGAGATAATTACAAATGAATTTAAAAAAGGTGATGTGTTATACGTGTCAGTTATAAGACCTGCAGGTTTTGGACCGTTGCATTATGGTGTGTATGATGGTTATGGCGGAGTATTTCACTTTAACGGTATAACACCAGATACAGCGTTTATACACTATTCACTGCTTAAGGACTTTGCAAATGGTGGAACTGTAAAAATAGACCCATGCGTGAAGAGTTTTTCGCCTGATGAGATTGTGGAACGGGCTAGTGGTACATTAGGAGATAATTTTGGTGGCTTCAATTTACTCACAAATAATTGTGAGCATTTTGCAAAATGGTGTGCCATGGGTGTACGGCAATCAACACAAATCATAGAACAAAAAAAGAACATTGTAAATATCGGTGACAGACTAACACGGCTATCGAATAAAGTCAGTCAATCAATTAAGAATGGGATGAGAATCTTTGGTAACTAATAAAAAAGAATGTGATAGAGGAATTCTAAACAAGAGAAATCAGAAACCAACTATAAATCGTCTTTTAAGAATGTGAATTTGGCACTCTTGAAAGACGATTTGTATTATCATAATGTAAAGTAGAATGATTTTCTAGAATAAAGATGGATTTTGTTGATTTATAGCAAATCTATACCTTTTGGTAGAGGTATAGACTGTTCAAATACTTTATTCTATAGCTAGGGCTAACCAGATTGGCCAATCTAGCAAGAAAAGATACTTGTTGTACTAGAGACATGGTAATATTGGAGGAATTCATTCATGAAAAAGGTGGCGTATGCTGATCTTCAGCCTGGTATGATTATTGCGGAAGCGATTAATTCACTCAATGGAAAACAAATTTTATTTCCTAAAGGGATAACATTGACGAATAAAGCAATTCATAATATAAAAAATTGGGATATTCCTTATGTAATGGTGATGGAAGATGCCTCCTCACCTATGGAGATGTCAAAGGAGGAGTCGGAAGATCTATCCTTATCTCCCGCTCTATTGCCCACAATGTTATTGGAAAAATCGCTTAACTTTAGCAATACGCTACAGGATTCTATTGGTAAAGTAAACGATTTATTTGACAATACCAGAAGAAGTAAAAGTGTTGATATAAGAGAATTTAACAAAGTAGCTCTTCAAATTTTTGAACATTCGATTTATCCATCAGAAGCTGTCCACCGCCTGTTATTTAGTTTACCCAATGATAATTCTTTAGCGTATCATTCTGTCATGGTGGCGTCTTTATCAGGTATGCTCGCTCAGTGGATGAATTGGAGTGCAAAAGATATAAAGGAAATCATTCTTGCTGGGTTATTGCATGATGTGGGGAAAACTCAACTCCCCATAGAAGTAATCGAAGATACAGATTCTGCTTTCATGAACCCTGAAAGTATTAAAACACATATACTTTTAGCTTTCAAATTATTAAAGGGTACTAAAGCCCTTTCTCCTAATGTTCTAGCAGCAATCGTACAGCATCATGAATACATGGATGGCAGTGGGTATCCTCAACAATTATCTGGAGATAGGATACACATCTTTGCCCGAGTGGTCAGCGTAGTTAATTATTTAAGCACAATGATAGCAGCATCTAAGAATATAAATCCATTTATGCTATTACAATCCATAAAGACAGAGATGTTTATAAAGTTAGACCCAGAGGTATGTGATGTCTTTACTCGCCGTATTACTGATTATCTCTGTAGCAGTATAGTAAACCTTAAAGATGGGCGCCAAGCAAAGGTGGTATTTTTACCTAACGTGAATCCCATATTTCCAGTCCTGCAAGTAGATGATGAGTTTATTGATATAACAAGAAATAAAGAGGTCAAGATTGTTGGGCTACTTATGTAAGGGATGCCTAATAAAGAACCTCCGATTGTAGAAATTAATTTTACAATCGGAGGTCTTATTTTTAACTACTTACGCAATTTCTACCATTTTCCTTCGCTCGATAAAGGGCTTTATCTGCTAATTTGATTACTTCGTCAGGACTTATTAATTTTTGATTAGAATCAGCTACGCCAATACTGACCGTAATGCTTAATTTCCGATTCGCATTTTTAGGGATTTTGCTCCCTTCACGCAGCGTAAATTTACATTTTGCAACTTCTTCCCGCAGTTCCTCCAAATAAGGAGTTGCTTCAGCGAGGCTCTTCCCAGGGAATAAAAGTGTAAATTCTTCGCCACCATAGCGAAAAGACTTTCCACCTTTAAAGTTTTTCATCACCTTACCAATCAATCGCAGAACATCATCACCAGCATCATGCCCATAGGTATCATTAAACTTTTTGAAGAAATCTACATCCACCATGGCAATTGTATAGATACTGTCAAGCTTCATCATATCTTCGTTAAGGGAACGGCGTGAGGGGAGACCAGTGAGTTCGTCCAGATACGCCTTAAAATAATAATCTTGAATCACAGATAAGATGATGATTAGTCCTGCTGTAGCATAAAAGAAGGGGATTGCAATCTCAATCGTATTAAAATGATGGGCAACAGCTATAGCTACTAATGCGCCAAATATAGTTGTTTTAAAATGAGCATTGTTCCGTCTTCGTTTTGTGAGTAATATAATGCCAGTGAGCAGAAAAGCAACAAGTGCTACATCGGGAATAGGAGTTGAGGGCATAAAAGTAAAAAAGAAAAGTTTTTTACTGATTTCGCTGAAAAGTTCCTTGTCTCCAGATAACACTAAGCCCATCACAAAGACCACTTGGAGAAAAATGAATAGAAAGCATCGTTGTCCCCACTTTGAAAGGATACCCCGCTCTGACCAAGAGGAAAAAAAGAGGAGATTTAAAGGAAGCAGCAAACTAATTATCAGATAAATACCATGCCAGGCATAGATTTTATCAAGATGTGCGGGAATCGTGACAACCATTCCTATTTGACTTAGAAAAAGAGTTAATAAAATAAAAAAACCACGACTACGGTTGAAGCAGGAGGTAATAGCGATTCCAAAAAGAAGTATCATATAGGAGATGGTTGGTATGGCAGAAGTGAAGGAAGCAGGTAGAGCTTCCAAATAGAAAAATGTAATTCCTGCAATCAGTATAATTCCTAATGGCGTGGTGCGAATTGCAGACATTACCCCTCCGGAAACAGCTTTGCCATCGATTTTAGGCACAGCTTTATGAGCGGTAGGCTTATTGCCCTTTTTTTTGTAGGCTCTTGGCATTGGTTTCCTCCTGTAGATAAACAATATTTGGGGAAAAAATTGTAAAAAATAGTATAATTATGACTTAATATAGTTCGATAATCATAAGAAATGTTCCTTCTATCAAAAGGTAGAGATTCTTTTTTTTGAGGAATCTATATATAAAGTATAATAAGGGAATGAGATCTAAGGGGTGAATCATGTATAATATTATTTCATTTACTGGCCCAAGTGGGTCAGGAAAGACGACAATACAAAAATATGTAGGTACCGATCCAATTATCACTTATACCTCAAGGGAGGCAAGAAAGGGAGAAATTGACGGAGTACACTATCACTTTACAACTCGTGAAACAATACTGGCGATGAAAGACAAGGGGGATCTACTGGAATTTACCGAGTATAGCGGTAATCTTTATGCATCAGACTTGAAGTCCATTCACGAAATATTAGACAAGAATAAAATAGGCTCAATTGTAGTAGATGTTCATGGTGCTAGAGAATTGAAAAAACACTTTAATGAAAGAGCGTTATTAGTGGGAATTTTTGCATCGAAGGATGAATGTAGAGAAAGAATATATAGCCGGAGTGATAGTAACATTGAGAAAAGGCTTGCCTCTTATGAGGAAGAAGTTCAAGGGATGCTAGGAATCTGTGATTTTGTTATTATTAATTCCACAGAGAATTGGTTGAAAAATAAAAAAATCCTTCAATGGCTGCGTCAAGGCTTACTTAAAATTAACTAATATTTCTAGAGAAGACATAAAAGAAGATTTTCTAAAAAATGAGATTGATCTAGAAACTACAAGCAAAAAAGGAAGTGGGAAGCATGCGACTGCGGATGCCTTGCATTGACCGTGTAGGATTAGTTCGGGATATTAGCATCATACTGGAAGAACGTAAGATTAACATCGTTGCCATTGAAGTAGAACAAGAGGCTATTTTTTTAGAGTGTCATGGTGTACCTACGGAGATGAGGCAGGAACTTATTGAGGTGCTAGGAAAGGTAGTGGACGTACATAAAGTGGAAAAAACCCGCTTTATGCCTTCAAAGGAACGCGCCGAGCAACTTGATGCCGTATTAACTTCAGTACGTGATGGAATTTTAGTTGTGAATTGTGATGGTAAGATTATTCAATGCAATGCGGCAGCAGCACGCATTCTAAACTTATTGGATGGGAAAATCACAGGGGAAAAAATAGAAGATCATCTCGCTAACAATCTACTGGTATCAGAGACCTTGAAAACAGGCTTCTCTTATCGCGACCGGGAAGTGTTTGTTGAATGTATCGGTAGTTATTGTGTAATTAGTACCATCCCACTTAAAGATAATAATAATGAAGTGATTGGGGTTGTAGCGGTACTTAGGGATATTAGGGATGTAAGGGACTTGGTACAGAAAATGACAGCTTCCTTACCTGTAGATTTTGGCGACATTACCTGCTCCAGCTTGGTAATGAAGGAATTGATTCTTCAGTCTCGTAGGTATGCTCTAAGTGACTCTACCGTTCTGATTCGAGGAGAGACGGGTACTGGTAAGGAACTTTTTGCTCGGGCATTACATAGTGGCTCTATGAGGTCACAAGGTACCTTCGTGCCAATTAACTGTGCTGCAATTCCTGAGACCTTAATGGAGAGTGAACTTTTTGGATATGAAGAAGGCGCTTTTACAGGGGCTGTGAAGGGAGGAAAGCCAGGGCTATTTGAATTATCCAATGGAGGTACTCTATTTCTTGACGAAATTGGAGAAATGTCCGTGCATTTGCAAGTGAAACTATTGCGGGTACTTCAGGAACGGAAGGTGCGGCGTTTAGGCAGTTCTCGAGAAGTAGGGGTGGATGTGCGCGTGATCACTGCTACGAATCGCAATCTGGAAGAAATGGTGGCCCGTGGCGCTTTTCGCGAAGATTTATATTATCGTTTAAATGTGATTCCTCTCACGCTGCCGCCTCTTCGGGAACGTCCCGAGGATATTAGTTTGCTAGCTAAATATTTCTTACAGCGTTTTGCTGATAAAATGCGTCGCCCAGTGAATGGTTTTACAAAAGAGGCAATAGAACGGCTACAGGAGTACGATTGGCCTGGTAATGTGCGGGAATTGGAAAATATTATTGAGCGGGCAGTGAATTTGGTGGACGGCCCTCAAGTCCATCCAGAACACATTTGTCTAGGGAGAATTGCAGCGACTAAAAGTCCGTTATCTACCATACAGTTCGAGACATATCAGAGTTTGAAGGAACGTCTAGCTGAGGCAGAACGAGCCATTTTAAAGGAAACCTTAAAACGTTATCGTTCTTCTCGGCGAGTTGGGTCTGTTTTGGACTTATCTCATACCGCTGTATTAAAAAAAATGCGGAAATATAATTTGGTTGATGTTTAAACAGAGTATGTCTACTTGGTTTCGAGAATAGACATTGGAAACTTTTTGCAGTATTGGAAACTTTCTTACAACAAAAGATTGCCAAACCATGAAATAGTAGTGTGCCAGTTCAAGTACAATCGTACTTTTGAACTTGGCATACTTTTTGCAATTATATAAAGTAAGCTTACAGAATACTACCCGGAGTTTTAGGTAGTAGGTCAAATATGTAGCTAGGAAAATAATTAAATTGATTCAAGGGGGAGCGATAGGATTATGGAACGTAAATTCATGGCAGAACCGTACAAGATTAAGATGGTGGAAACAATTAAAATGACGACTCGGGAAGAACGAGAATTGGCAATTGAACGTGCTGGGTATAATACTTTCTTACTTAATTCCAAGGAATGCTATATTGACTTATTGACTGATAGCGGCACTAACGCCATGAGCGATAATCAATGGGCCGGCATGATGCTTGGTGATGAAGCCTATGCAGGTAGCGTTAACTTCTTTGAATTGGAAAAGACAGTTCGTGAACTTTATGGCTTTAAATATGTTGTTCCTACTCACCAAGGTCGGGGTGCAGAAAATATTTTATCACAAATAGCGATTAAGCCTGGTGATTATGTTCCTGGTAACATGTACTTCACTACGACTCGTGCTCATCAAGAGTTAAATGGCGCAACCTTTGTTGATGTGATCGTCGATGCGGCTCATGATTCGCAAAATGAAGATCCTTTTAAAGGTAATGTGGATCTGAAAAAACTGCAAGCTTTAATCGACCGTGTAGGCGGTGAGAAAATTCCCTACATCTGTGTGGCGGTAACGGTAAACTTGGCAGGTGGTCAGCCGGTAAGCATGGAAAATATTCGTGCTGTAAGAGAGCTTACCCAAAAACATGGCATTAAAATTATGTTTGATGCTACTCGTTGTATAGAGAACTCTTACTTTATTAAAGAAAGAGAAGAAGCATACAAAGATAAATCCATTGGAGACATTGTAAAAGAAATGTTCAGCTATGGTGATGGCGCTACGATGAGCGGTAAAAAGGATTGCTTAGTAAATATCGGTGGATTTTTAGCTCTAAACGACGAAGATTTATTCCAGAAAGCCAAGCAGTTAGTTGTATTATTCGAGGGCATGCCAAGTTATGGCGGTCTAGCTGGTAGAGACATGGAAGCGATGGCTCGTGGAATGCGTGAATCTATCGATTATTACTATATTAAACACCGTGTAGAACAAGTTCGCTATTTGGGTGAGAGATTAGAAAAGGCTGGCGTACCCATTGTAAAACCCATTGGCGGTCATGCAGTATTCCTTGATGCGAAACGATTTTTGCCTCATATTCCTCAAGATCAGTTTCCTGCTCAAGCCTTGGCGGCTCAGCTCTATGTTCTTTCAGGAGTACGTTCCATGGAGAGGGGTATCATATCCGCAGGGCGGGATAGCAAAACTGGTAACCATTACTATCCTAAATTAGAGTTAGTACGTTTAACCATTCCTCGTCGTGTTTATACCTACTCTCACATGGATGTAGTTGCGGATTCTGTAATTGAGCTGTATGAAAACTGCGATAAAATATCTGGTTTAGAGATGATCTATGAGCCACCTGTATTACGTTTCTTCACCGCTCGTTTTAAACCGATTAAATAATATCTTCTTATTGATTCATTAGTAGTTTAGTAAAGCTCTATTTGAAAAAGTCTAACTTTTTTAAATAGAGCTAATTTTAGAAATATGCCAGAAATACAGGAATGTAGAGTCAATAGGTGGAAAAGGTACCTCTTAGGATGGGTTTTTATTTAGGAGGAGGATGACCAATGGATATTTTTCGCACCAAAAGTGTTACGATAATGGAAAATGAAGCAAAGACACATTCCCTTAAAAAGACCATGGGAGCCTTAGACATTATATTAATTGGGATCGGTGTAATTATCGGTACAGGAATTTTTGTTCTAACTGGTGTAGCAGCTGCTAAGTACGCTGGTCCTGGTATTATGTTATCCTTTGTTATATCGGGTATTACATGTGCTTTCGTGTGCCTTGCCTATGCGGAACTGGCTTCTATGGTTCCCATTGCTGGTAGTGCTTATACTTATACGTATACATCCCTAGGTGAGGGAATTGCCTGGCTGGTTGGTTGGAATTTAGTACTGGAATATTCCGTAGGAGCAAGTGCTATCGCAGGCGGTTGGTCAGCGTATACTGTTGGCTTACTCAAATCCGCAGGTATTGATATACCCTTGGCATTAACCGCCGTTCCGGCAGATGGAGGCATTGTCAATTTACCAGCTGTTCTGGTTACGTTGTTTATGACTTGTTTGCTAGTTCTAGGCGTAAAAGAAAGTGTGACAGTCAATAGGGTATTGGTAGCCGTAAAACTAGGAGCTATTTTTATATTCTTGCTAATGGCTGGTCCTAAAGTGAATACAGCTAATTGGACACCTTTTATGCCATTTGGTTTTGCAGGAGTTTCCGCGGGAGCTGCGGTTATATTCTTTGCTTATCTTGGTGTTGATTCTATTGCTACCGCTGCTGAAGAAACTAAGAATCCTAGACGTGATATGCCCATTGGTATTATCGGATCTTTAGCAGTATGTACTGTTTTATATATTGCAGTAGCTGCCGTTATGACGGGGGTGGTGCCTTATTATCAATTAAATAATGCAGAACCTGTAGCTTTTGTTCTACGCACTCTTGGTTATAATTTTGGCTCTGCTTTAGTCGGTACGGGAGCTATTTGCGGACTTTCTACTGTATTATTAGTCATGATGTATGCACAAACCAGGGTGTTTTTTACCATGTCTAGGGATGGACTTATTCCAGCAGTAGTTGGGAAAATTCATTCTAAATATAGGACTCCTCACGTTATTACCATTATAGTAGGTGTGGGTGTAGCACTCATTAGCGGTTTCACTCCTATCGGCATTGTCGCTGAAATGTGTAGTATTGGTACCTTATTTGCTTTTGTCATTGCAACCATTGGTGTAGTTGTTCTTCGTAGAACCAAACCGGATATGGAACGTCCCTTCCGTTGTCCTGCAGTAAACATTGTTGTTACACTGGCAGTGCTTTGCTGCTTTTATATCATGTATAATTTGGCCTTTGCAACCTGGATTCGGTTCTTTATCTGGAGTGGGATTGGTTTAGTCATTTATTTTACATATGGCTATTCTCATAGCAATTTACATGAGAGTAACAAAAAAGATATATAGCTAATTAAATCGGTCATAGTTTTGAAGCTCAGCTTTGCCTAATGCAAAACTGAGCTTTATTTTTTTTAGCAGCAGCTCTATAGGTAGCTGTTTTCTTTACATTCGCATACACTGTCATAGTATTGAAATTAGAAAGGGGGAAGTTTATGATTGAACTTACTTCTTTACACTGGATGTTCACTAGTTTTATTCTCTTGATTATTCTTACTATGGTAATGCGCAGAGATACTAGTTTGGTATGTATTTTGGGGATATTTTTAATAGGCTATGTGGCAAAAGGATCACTAAATCAGGCCGTTATTGGGATATTCAATAGTTTCGTCTATGCTATCAATGAATTGTCAGGTACTATTTTGGTTATTTCTCTCATTGTAGCTATGAGCAAGGCCTTGTTACATACAGGAGTAAATGAAATTATGGTAGAGCCCTTTGCTAAAGTGATTCGCACTCCTAGTATGGCATATTGGATAATTGGATTGTTCATGATGGTTATTTCTTTATTTTTCTGGCCGTCACCAGCAGCGGCACTTATGGGAGCGGTATTACTGCCTGTTAGCCGCCGCGTAGGATTACCAGCGATGGGAGTGGCTGTGGCTATGAATTTGTTTGGTCACGGTATTGCTTTATCAGGAGACTGGGTAATCCAAGGAGCACCGAAATTGACTGCAGCTGCCGCGGGCATCCCCGTACAGGATGTAGTGAATGCGAGTATACCATTGGTTATTGTAATGGGCCTAGTAACTGTTAGTGTTGCTTATTGG
Source organism: Pelosinus sp. (assembly GCA_029239675.1). GTDB lineage: Bacteria > Bacillota > Negativicutes > DSM-13327 > DSM-13327 > Pelosinus. Next base: position 56,929 of record JARBUM010000007.1, read on the forward strand.
ATGCTCAGACGCGATATGATAAGTGGCAAGCTGAGTGTGGAAAATGAAGCTGTGGTAGTTAGTTATCGGGACGGCATTGAAGAGACCACTGCTGTATATCATCAGCTCTCAAATGTAATGAAAAAATGGATAGCAGCTATGGTACCAATTCTCTTTGGTCTTGATGTGGTAGCTTTGTATATGTTTAATCTTCGAGGGGGAGATGCGACTGCTTTAATTGGTGGAACCTCAATCTTGATTATGATTATTATTGCACTTGTGGCTCATCGAGGAAAAGGAATTGAAAAATCTACTATTTATCTGCTTGAAGGTTTCAAGTTCGGTATCACTGTTTTTGGGCCGATTATTCCGATTGCTGCCTTTTTCTATTTAGGAGATAGCGGTTTCACTGCTATTTTTGGTAAAATATTACCGTTAGAATCTCAAGGTTTAGTTAATGATCTAGGTCTAGCCATGGCTCAGAGCGTTTCTATAAGTCCGGCAATTGGGGCATTTACCATCATGGCCGTTGGCGTCATCACAGGCTTGGATGGCTCTGGATTTTCAGGAGTATCTCTCGTTGGCTCTCTAGCTAAACTTTTCTCTGTTTCCATTGGCTCTGGTATAGGGACTCTTACAGCATTAGGGCAAATTGCTGCCATCTTTACTGGAGGAGGGACTTTAGTACCTTGGAGCTTAATCGCCGCCGCAGCCATATGTAATGTAAGTCCTTTTGAATTAGCACGGCGTAACTTGTTGCCCGTTATGATTGGTTTGTTTGTAACAACCATTGTGGCTATCGTCTTGATTTAATTTGTAAAGAAAATAAATGCTCTACAACTTTAAAAATTGTAGAGCATTTATTTATAGAATTTAGGTTGAATTTTAGTCTCATTGGAATTCAAGCCCAATATATGTTATAGTTTTTATAGTCATTTAATAAGAGTATCTTTATCACATTAGAATTAGGGGTGATTGTTATAAATAGCGCAGATCAATCCAATGGGATTAGTAGTTGGATGCAAAAAGATAAGGTAGAGCAGGCTTTACTAGTGGGAGTCCATGGGGCACCTGAGTTGAAATATGACGAGAAAGTACAATACCTTGGCGAGTTTAGGGAACGAATTCTAAGAAAATTGACCAAAAATCAAGTAAGAGAAAAAGCTATTTATCCGGAAATCCTTCAGGCACTAAAGGGTAAGAAGGCAGACAAGCTAATCATCAATGGGAGTATAGACTATCGTTTTATCGAAAAATATAAAGAACTGGCAACAGATCTTAATAAAACAAGTACTGTACGTAGTGATCCTGGTTTTCAGGGGGATACAGGACTCATTGTTATCAGTAATGAGGCAGTAGAGGTACAGGATATTACTGTTGAAGACAGGAGTAGTCGCTTAAGACGTTTGGGAGTTCCAGCTGATCTCATTGAGACAGCTGGACAAAAGGTATGTACGGAATGTTTGAGCAAAATTGCCGAAGCAGATAAAAATGAGCTAATAAACTATCAGCAATTAACCTGGATTGACCGATTAGCTGGCGATAGATGTCCAGGACACAAATGAGATATACATACTTGTATGTTTAAAAATAAAATGTTATTATGTATTCATTAAGGTTATTATGAATACATAAAATTTCATACATTGAGATAGGTGCCCCAAGGGGCTTAATAGGGAAGTCCGGTTAATGCCGGCGCGGTCCCGCCACTGTAATGAGGAGTAAACCCAAGTTATACCACTGAAACGAGAGTTTTGGGAAGGTTTGGGCAAACGATGATCCAGAGCCAGGAGAACTGCCTATTTGATAATCACCGATTTTTACCCACGAGCGATGGGGAGGGGATTAAGTGCACAGCAAAAGTTGTATTGTACTTATATCCTGGCGTTTTTAACGCTGGGATTTTTTGTAGGTATGGCTGTGATGCTCTTAATTGTTTCTCCCGACCAGTGGTCGGGAGATTTTTATTTGTTATGTGACTGTTTCGTATCTGGTACGGAATGGCTAACATATGATTCAAACTTTCATTATCCAATTGTTTTGTTGTGAGTTGTCTTGGGAAGGGCAACGAAGTTCCGTGTAAACGGAACTTTTTTTTTGCTAACAGGGAGTGCTCTTTTCTCTTGTTCTCTGCGCCTCTGTGGTTTAAAAAGATGTTAGAGTAAAACTTAGGACTAAAATAGTAGCTCAACAATTTCTTTCATTTGTTTATTTACTACCTTGTAGCTGATCTCTAGGCCTTTTCTTTCTCCTTCAATAATGCCTGCAGACTTTAATTTGGCAAGATGCTGAGATACGGTAGATTGTGGCAAATTAAGACATTCTTGCATTTTGCTTACATTACATTGTTGATTAATTAATCCTCTTATAATGCATAGTCTTACTGGATGAGCGATTGCTTTGAGTAACTCACTCTTTTGTATATAGTTTTTCATATCTTCCATGTTATCACCTTCAGCTTTTGTTAATTAGATAAATAGATTGGTATCAGCTAGCTCTGCTGCACTAAGATAAGAGGCGACGCCCGCGATTTCTATGCCGTCGATTAATTCTTCTGCCTTTATTCCCATTACATCTAAGGACATGCTGCAAGCTACAATTCGGATGCCTTGTTTTTGGGCCTGGATAATTAACTCTTCGAGGGAAGAAACATTTTTTTTGTTCATGATATACCGAATCATTTTACCACCAATACCACCCATATTCATAGTAGATAAGCCAAGTTTTTTTGAACCTCTAGGCATCATCATACTAAGCATGGATTCCAGTAGAGTTTTCGTGACATTGACATTGTCAGGCTTTCTGAGAATATTTAGGCCCCAGAAGGTAAAGAACATAGTTACCTTTCTGCCCATGGCAGCAGCTCCATTGGCTATAATAAATGCTGCCATGGCTCTATCTAAATCGCCGCTAAATACAACCATGGTCTTATCGTTGCCTGCAGAATGGATCATGTTAGTTTCTTGGGGTATCGTTTTGCCTTTTTTAATATAGGCTTTGATAAATTGGGCTGATTTATTTACTTCTAGTAATGGATTTCCTGTACTTTCACACCAGGATTTTATATCAGAGGCAAAGGCTGGATCTGTGGCAGTTACTTCTAGAATGGTATCAGTTTCCATAGAATTAAGGGCTTTATATACTTGCATAATAGGACCAGGACATTGTAGACCGCAGGCATTGATTTTAATGTCTCCTTGGAGATCTTGGGAAGGATTGGGCGAATCTTGTAATACTTTATTTTCCTGCAAATCCTCATAGCGGAAGATATCCCTATTCGATTGTTCTTGCATAGCAGCGGTATACGTTTTATAACCACCGCTTAAATTTTTCACTTTTGTATAATCATTTTGGATGAGTATTCTATAGGCTAGATAGCCTCTTAATCCTACTTGACAAAAGAGAATTACTTCTTTATCTGTAGGAATTTCTTCTAGTCTATCGCGCAGCTCATCAAGAGGAATATTGACTGCTCCTTCAATGGAACCGATAGTAAATTCTTGAGGCGTACGTACATCGATTAGAATCGAGTTCGTTTTATCTAAGGTACTGATTTCATCCCAATGAATAACTTGATGATCTTCTTTCAATATATTGGATGCAACATAACCTGCCATATTTACAGGGTCTTTTGCGGATGAATAAGGAGGTGCATAGGATAATTCTAGTGTTTCTAGATCATGGACGGTCATGCCTGCCCGAATTGCTGTAGCAATGACATCAATCCTTTTTTCTACACCTGTGTAGCCGACTGCTTGCGCACCTAGTAGTTTTCCATCTGTTGGTGAGAAGAGGAGTTTTAGAGAAATGGGTGTAGCTCCACGATAGTAGCCTGCATGAGAGAGAGAATGGGTATAGGATTTCTCATAGGGGATCTGAAATCTCTTTAGTACCTTTTCATTATTGCCTGTAGAGGACACGGTTATATCAAATACTTTTAAGACAGAAGTTCCTTGCGTACCAGCATATTCATCTTTAATTCCATAGATATTGTTGGCTGCAATTCTTCCTTGTTTATTTGCTGGGCCTGCCAGTGGAATAAGAGTTGGCCTGCCGTTAACGAAATCGATTACTTCAATTGCATCCCCAACAGCATAAATATCCGGGTTAGAAGTTCTTAAATTCTTATCTACCTTAATCCCGCCTCTTTCTCCTAAAGCCAAATTGGCGGTCTTTGCCAATGTAGTATCAGGAATTACGCCAATACCTAATAATATCATATCTGCTTTTAGCTCTGTTTTGCTTCTTAGAGAAATAATAGAGTAGCTTTCTTCATGTCTTACGGACGTAACGCCATCCTCTAAATAAACTTCCATACCTTTTTCTTTCAAATATTGATGCACTAAGGCTGCCATTTCAAAGTCAATAGGTCCCATAACCTGGTTAGCTAATTCTACTAAGGTAACTTTGATACCCCTCTCAACCAGATTTTCTGCTAATTCAATGCCGATAAATCCGCCACCGACAACAACTGCTCTTTTTGGTTGATGATTGTCGATAAAATCCTTAATGGCATAGGTATCTGGAATATTTCTCATAGTGAAAACGTTGTCAGCATCTAAGCCAGGTATAGGTGGTTTGATTGGAGCAGCGCCTGGAGAAAGGAGTAGTTTATCATAGGTTTCTCGATAAATAGTGCCGTTATCAAGGTCCTTGACTTCAAGTTCTTTTTTATCTGTATCAATGCTTAGAGCCTCGCTGAAAGTACGTATATCAATGTTAAAACGTAGCTTCATAGCTTCAGGAGTCTGTACTACCAGTTGTTCTTTTTCTGTAATCACTTCTCCCACATAATAAGGTAAACCGCAATTGGCAAATGAAATATGTTCTCCTTTTTCAAAAAGAATGATTTGCATTTTTTCATCTAAACGTCTTAAACGTGCTGCTGCACTCGCCCCACCAGCAACTCCACCAACGATCAATACTTTCATTCGTTTCAACCCCTCTAAATTATTATATCTATATATTACGATATTATGATATACATTACAAGTAATAAATTTAAGAAAAAAACTATGCGTCCTGTTAAAATATTAAAATATATTCGAACCACAAAGGGGGACTAGTATAATCTTTATGTTCTCCTTTGTGTGCCGCATCAGCGGCATTGTGCCTTTGTGGTTCGTAAAATCTTATATTTGTCTACTCAAAACTTATAAATGCTGAGGTAGAAGGAGAAGTTGATAAGAGAGGCGAAATGACCAAGATAACTTTTGCTATATATGGAAGTTAGCCCGTATAGTTTTTTTCATGATGGAGATTCTATTGAGAATATAACACTATTCCAAAACAAAAGGAGAGGGAAAATATGCGATTGGAAAAAGAAAACTCTCAGTTTTTGCTGGTAGATGTGCAAGAAAAATTGTTTCCTTATATTGTTGGTAATGAGATAGTTGCTAAAAAGGCAATCCTTCTTATGGAAGGAATGAAAGCATTGGAGATTCCTATGACGGCTGCTCAGCAATATCCAAAGGGGTTAGGAAATACTATTGAAGAATTACGTCCATTCTTTACTAAATTCCACGATAAAATGACCTTTAGTTGTTGTGGCAATGAGATGTTAGTAAAGGAACTTCATGAGCAGGATAGAAAAAATATTATAATTGCAGGGATTGAAGCCCATATTTGTGTATTACAAACGGTAATTGATTTGAAAGCCCTTGGTTTTCAGCCGATTGTGGTTGTCGATGCTGTTGGTTCTCGCACGAGAAGTGACTATGAGATCGCATTAGAGCGTATGAAATACGAAGGTGCTATTCTTACCACAGTGGAATCCATTCTTTTTGAACTTTGTTTTCAAGCAGGTTCTGATGCGTTTAGAACCATATCCAAATTAGTAAAATAGTAAATAGTAGTATTTGATTATAAAGATGCCTATCCCCTTAGTATGGAGGGGGTAGGCATCTTTTGATGGTATCATAATGTATAAGTTCTAAGTGGATTTTGTTGCATTTAGGTCGCGCTGTGTCTATGTTATTAACGCTCGCCATTAGCATTTAACCTCCGCTTATAATAATATAGACACAGTGCTTAATTACATCCTAACTTTCTCTGTGTTCTCTGCATCTCTGCAGTTAAAAAGGACGCGTAACGATATTTTTATTTAGCTGCGAGACTGGAGATAAGAAAGAAAAGTTTGCGTAGCAATGGATAATGTTTTTTTCTTATCAAAAATAATACCTACTTCTCTTGGAGGCATGGCTGGTGAAACTGGAATTTCAATGAGTCTTTCTTCCTCCAGATCTTTTTCAATAAAATTTTTAATGACGACAGTTATACCCAGTCCAATTTTGGCAAATTCGATGAGAAAGTCCATAGTATTAATTTCGATTTCTGGTTTCATAAAGATATTATTCTCAGCAAAAAATTGATCAACATATTGTCGTGTAATGTTATCGGATTCGAGAAGCATAAGAATTCCTTTAGAAAAAATATCATTAGGCTGGACAATTTGTAATGATTTTAAATATTCCTTTTCCGCAACAAAAATATCTTGAATATCCCCTAATTTGATAAAAGTATAGGGAGTAATATTAAATGGACGACTGACAATGCCAAAATCAATGATTCCTTGATCAATATTTTTTAAAGTATCAAAAGTAGTTTTATTAATAATTTTTATTTTTATTTCCGGGTATTCATTCATAAAAGGTTTAAGATGAGAAAGAAGGAAGTGCTTGCATAAAACAGTACTAACCCCAATGGTAATCATGCCTTGTTTTTTACTCTTGAGTTCTGTTAACAAATTCTCCCCATCTGATATGATATGAAGTGCTTTTTGAATATACTCATAGAATATTTGTCCTTCTGTTGTAAGGGTTACTCCTTTTGAACCGCGAGAAAATAATTTAACGTCTAAAATGGTTTCTAGTTTTTTTATGGATTTACTTACGGCTGGTTGGCTTATATATAAGGACTCTGCTGCATGGGAAATATTCTTATAGAAGGCGACAGTATGAAAAATTTTATAAAGCTCTAAATCTTTACTCATGATATAACCCCTTGTTATATTAAATATAATTAATATGTATTATTATTATAGCATATAAAAATTTATAATATACTAATAGAGAGTTTGGAAAGAGAGATGATAAAAGTGATGACAGGGAAAGCATGGAAGTTCGGGAATGATGTGGATACGGATCAAATCATTCCATCCCAGTATTTGCTGCTGCCTAATGTTGAGGAAATGAAGCAATATACCTTTGAACCCTTGGATAAGGATTTTGCCTCTACCGTATGTCCTGGTGATATTATTGTAGGTGGAGAGAATTTTGGCTCTGGTTCTTCTCGAGAACAGGCTCCCTTGGTATTAAAAGCTCTTGGAATAAGCGGGGTTGTAGCAAAATCCTTTGCCAGGATATTCTTTCGAAATGCAATCAATATTGGGTTGCCAGTTGTGATCTGCAAAGAGGTATACGATTCTGTAGAGCAGCAAGATACACTGGAAATTGATGTGCAAAAAGGAACAATTAAAAATATTACCAAAGATAAGAATTTCGCATCTACAAAGCTACCTGCACATGTTATGGATATTTTAGAGGCGGGCGGTTTGATTGATTTTTTAAATCAAAAGTAAAGGGGGTATGATGATGGGCATGACAATTGGAGAAAAGATTTTGGCGATGGCCAGTGGTAAAGAGGTTGTAAGGCCGGGAGAAATTATTACAGCTAAAGTTGACCTTTGTATGAGTAATGATGGTACAACCCACTTAAATATTGATATTTTTGAGAATCAGTTACATGCAGAAAAGGTATTTGATCCTGAGAAGGTGATTTTTATTGTTGATCATAATGTACCTTCGGAAAGTGCAAAGACCGCTCAGGTACATAAAAAAATGCGAATATTTGCGCAAAAGCATAATATTCCCTTTTATGAAGGTACAGGGGTTTGCCATCAAATCATGATTGAAGACTTTATAGTACCAGGACAGTTAGTCATTGCAGCGGATTCTCATACCTGTTCGTATGGAGGATTAGGTGCTTTTGGAACTGGGGTGGGCTGTACCGATTTTACTTCTGTTATGAATACAGGGGAAATATGGCTGATGGTTCCAGAAAGTTTGAAATTTGTGATAGAAGGAAATTTTAAACCGGGTGTATATGCTAGAGATCTGATTTTGAAGATCATTGGTGATATAGGGGCAAATGGGGCAAATTATAAAATTATGGAATTTGGCGGCTCGGCTGTGAAGAATTTTACCATTGATGATCGGGTTGTTTTATGCAATATGGCTGTAGAAGCAGGGGCGAAAAGTGGTCTTGTTGAGCCGGATGAAATTGCCATTGAATATGTTGAGTCAAGGGGGCGTAAAGCCAAGCATTTATATAAAAGTGATGAGGATGCGGTGTATGAGAACACATATCATTATAACCTGGATGAATTAGAGCCTATGATCGCCATACCCCATTGTGTAGATGATGTGGTTCCTGTAACTCAAATTGGTGAAGTGAAAATTGATCAAGGTTTTATTGGCTCTTGCAACAATGGCAGAATAGAGGAATTGCGTGCTGCCGCACAAATTTTGCAAGGTAAAAAAATCAATCCCTATGTTAAATTATTGATTTCGCCTGCTTCCAAAGCAGTGTATTTACAGGCTTTAGCTGAGGGGTTAATTGATATTTTCGTAGAATGCGGTGCTATGGTACTAAATCCAAATTGTAGTGTTTGCTGGGGAAGTTGTCAGGGGGTGATTGGTGAAGGAGAAACCCTAATTTCTACTGGAACAAGGAATTTCAAAGGAAGAGCGGGCCATCCAAATTCTAGTATCTATCTTGCCTCTGCTGCAACGGTAGCCGCCTCTGCTCTTACAGGTAAAATAACCGATCCTAGGGGGCAGGTACTATGAACGGGAATTTCACAGGACGAGTATGGAAATTAGGGGATGACATTGATACGGATATTATTATCCCTACCCAGTTTCTCGCCCTTAAGTCAGTAGAAGATATGAAGAGATATGTTTTTTATCCGTTACGGCCAGAACTAGCAGAACTAATTCAGCCTGGGGATATTATCGTAGCGGGGAAAAATTTTGGCTGCGGTTCTTCTCGGGAACAGGCACCAGAGATTCTGGCAGCTTTGCGGGTCGGCTGTATTATTGCTAAGTCTTATGCCAGAATTTTTTATCGAAATGCTTTTAATAATGGCTTATTGCTCCTTGAGAATAATGAGTTATACGATTCTTGTAGTGAAGGGGATCAAGTGTCAGTTGATTTGAAAAATAGCCAAGTGGTACTAGGGGAAAAAACTTTTCAGGTAGCGTCTATTCCAGAGGATTTATTGCAGATGGTAGAAGCGGGAGGGTTAGTCCCTTTTATGAGAAAACGGAATGGCAAATAATTTTGCTCCGAAAGGAAGTAACAGCATGGGCTATACGCTAACAGAAAAAATAATAATGCGAAATACAGGAAGAGATTCAATTACACCAGGGGAATTGCTCAACGTCAATGTGGATAAGGTAATGGTTCATGACATTTTTGCTCCTTTTGTCATTGAGAAATTCAGAGAAATGGGCTTTGAAAAGGTCTGGAATCCAGATAGGATCGTGTTTGTCTATGATCATCTTGTTCCTACCAGCTTTATTGAAGATTTTCGTCATCATAAAATTGCAGATGCCTTTGCTGCAGAGCAAAATATTAAAGCAGTTCACCGTGCAGATGGAGTCTGTCATCAATTAATGCCTGAATTAAGATATGTGGTTCCCGGTCAAGTGGTTTTTGGTACAGACTCCCACACCACGACGTATGGTGCCATCGGTGCATTTTCAACAGGCATTGGCTATACGGAAATGGCAGCAATATTCGGCACAGGAGAACTGTGGATAAAAGTTCCACCGACTCTAAAGTTTAATATTAAGGGTGATTTACCTAAAGGAGTATTTGCCAAAGATATTATTCTTAGAATTCTTGGTGATATTGGAGCAGATGGTGCAACCTATAAAGCTATGGAGTTTGCCGGTTCCACTGTTGAGGGATTAAGTATATCTTCTAGAATGACTCTTTCTAACATGGCGGTAGAAGCAGGTGCGAAGGTAGGAGTTATTGCACCTGATGAAAAGACGTTTGCCTTTAGTGGCGTAGAGGGTAGTCGATTACAAGATCTAAGAAGTGATTCCGATGCAACTTATGAAAAAGTCTTCGAATATGATGCTACTACTTTTAAGCCTGTAGTTGCATGTCCGTCTAATGTAGACAATATTAGTGATGTGGAAGAAATGGTTGGAACTAGAATTGATCAAGGATTTATTGGCTCCTGTACAAATGGTAGGTTGGAAGATTTAGAAATCGCAGCTAGAATACTAAAGGGACGGAAAATTGCTCCCTTTACGAAGTTGATCGTTACTCCTGCCAGTCGGAGTATCTATGCAGAAGCCGCAAAAGCGGGAATCATCGGCATTTTAGTAGAAGCTGGAGCGATTATGAATCCACCTGCTTGTGGTCTATGCTGTGGCAGGAGTGGTGGCATTGTATCAGATGGTGAGAGAGTCATTGCTACCAATAATCGTAACTTTCTAGGCAGAATGGGCAGTCCGAAGTCGGAAATATTCCTTGCCTCCCCAGCAACAGTTGCTGCAGCGGCTTTAGAAGGTAAGATTGTTGACCCACGCAAATATTTGTAATTAGAAATAAAGCACTAGCTGCCGTTTTATCGGCAACTAGTGCTTTGGGCTTATGCAAGAAAGCTTAATCTCTTATTGAAAGGATGAGGAAAGAATGATTTAACCGCAGAAGCGCAGAGAACGCTGAGGGGGAGAATAGTTATCTTTCTCTGTGTCCTCTGCATCTCTGCGGTTAGAAAGGATGATTGTATTTTTCTTACATGAAAGATATCATTTTGCTTTAAAGGCAATGTCTTTTACTACTTCCCCTGCAATGATCAGTCCAGCGACAGAGGGAACGAAAGAGATACTGCCAGGAATCTGACGGCGGATGGTGCATTTTCGGGTAGTGCCCGAGGGGCAAATGCAACCTGTTGCACAGTTAGAGCCTTCCGTTTCTTTAGGGGTTATGGGTAATTCTTTTGAGTAAACTACTTTCAGTGAGGAAATGTTGCGCTTTTTAAGTTCTTTGCGCATGACTTTTGCTAATGGGCATACAGACGTTTTATAAATATCTGCCACTTCGAATTTAGTAGGATCTAGTTTATTGCCTGCTCCCATGCAGCTGATAATGGGGATGTTTTTGGCCTTCGCCTTTTGGATTAAATCAATTTTACCCGTTACGGTGTCAATGGCATCTACAATATAATCGTAATCGTCGAAGATTAATTCATCAGCAGTATCTGGCATGTAAAATTTTTGTAAGGTGGTAACTTCTACGTCGGGGTTAATCTCCAAGATACGTTCTTTCATAACTTCTACTTTGGGCTTACCAACGGTTTTTCTCGTAGCAAGTAGCTGACGATTGATATTTGTGAGGCAAACACAATCATCGTCGATTAATACTAGCTTACCTACACCAGCTCTAACCAAACCTTCTACGGTGTATGACCCTACACCGCCAATGCCAAAAACAGCTACTTTACTGTGTTTTAAATTTTCCAATGCTTTTTCCCCGATTAATAATTCGGTTCTAGAGAACTGATGTAACATGTTGTCACCCTTTTTCATATCAATATTTAATGGACTTGGTTGATTCCAAGTTTAACTCAGAATAGGCAGTTTATGCATTCATTGTAATGAACTCATTCAACTCAAACCAAATCTTATCAAAAATACTTATAAAATTCAACTATATTGTATTCCCTTTTAATTTAAAAGCTAAAAATACCTTAGATCTTCTCTCTGTGTTTTAAAAAAACGTTAAAAGAAGACCTAACGCGTTTTTCTTATAGTAAATTTGCAAGATTGGCTTTATTTTGCAGGAGTTTGTTTTTTCATGATAAATAGAATAGTAATAGAAAGTAGGGCGATCTCAAGACTTCCAGGTAAGGCTAAGGAAGTCTCCCACAGATACATCTAATGTTAGAGGAGCTATTCATGAAAAACAATAAAGAACTTCAAGAACGAGGATTTAGCAATACACCCATCATCATTTTATTTGTTCTAATGTATGTAATCGTTGCCATGAGTGATAACTTTAAAGGAATTTTTGTACCCTTCTTTAAAGAAGATTTTGGTGTAAACAATACGCAGATAGGATATTTACTGACAGCGGGTCTATTGGCATATGCAGTGTTCCAATATATAGGTGGCATTTTAATTGAAAAGGTAGGATATAAAAAAGTAATAGCTTCTGGCTTTATAATAGGGATAATATCCTTAGTGGTTTTAGTTACTTGTAAAACCTATACAATGTTAGTGGTTGGGCTATTTGGTTTAAATGTTGGAATGGCTATGTTTAATGTAGGTGTGAACACATTAGGCCCCATACTAACTGTTACATCTACTGCAGTATTAATGAACTTTGTAAACTTTTCTTATGGAGCGAGCAATACAGCAATACAAAAGATTGTGGGCAATCTTTTATCCAAAGGGGTGCCATGGACTCAATTTTATAGTTTTATGCTAGTATGTTGTGGAGCCTTATTTATCTATTTGCTGTTCCTTAGAATACCTTATACTCCCCAAAGTGAGAAAGTACAATATAAGAAAAAAGATTTGCTCAAGAATAAGATGCTTTATCTTTATATTATTGCCTTAGGGTTTTATTTAGGGGCTGAATATGGTATAGGAAATTGGTTCGTTAATTACATGGGTGAAGAATTTAACTTAGATGCAGATAAAAGAGCACTTTATGCAGCCTTATTCTTTGGATTTGAAACAGTAGGAAGATTGTTTGGCGGATTTATTGTAGATCGGTTAGGATCTTTTAAGAGTATGGTGTTATTTGGCTGTCTTGCATCTCTGTTATCTACGGTTGGAATTTTATTAGGAGAAGCAGGCTTAATGATTTTTTCGGTGGCGGGATTATTTTACTCTATTATATACCCGACGATTATAACCACTGCTCATGGAGTATTTAAGGAAGCGGCATCTTATGTAACTGGGCTAATGTTAATGTGCGGAACATTAATTGCAATGGTTGTTAATATGGTAATGGGGATAGGCAATGATATCATTGGCGTTTATTATTCTTATTATAGTATAGCCATCTGCATAACAATCACTACAGTTGCGGTACTCTTTATTAAGATAAATGTAGAAATGTCTGAAATAAAGGAAAAAGCAATATGATGAAGGGTGTGCAATTTTATCGGGATAAGGATTTGCCATATTTTGAATTGAAGACATGTGATACTAGTCAACTTTCCTATAAAAAACACGCCCATGAGGAATATTCTTTGGGCATTGTAGATAAAGGGAAGAGTTCTTTTTGGTATGAGGGAAAGTGGAAAGAAGTAAGCCCTAAAACGATTATATTTATTCCACCTGACTTAGTTCATTCTTGTAATCCACAGCAAGAAGATCAATGGAAGTATAAAATGTTATTTATCAATACAACATGGATACATGGTTTTATGAAGAGTAAAGAAAAACCTATTTATAATGGTCCTTTTGTTAAAGCTATCTCGGATTATGGAATATTTAATTTGACCAATAAAATGCTAGAAGACCTAACTGAGCATACAAGCCCTTTAGAAAAGGAAGCAAGTATAATTACTGTTTTTGATAAGATGACCGCTCATTTGGAGTGGGAAAAAGGAAAAAGATTAAAAAAAAAATTACCCAAATTAAAAATTATTAAAGAATATGTACATAGTAATTTCTCCGAAAAAATTACGCTGGATCATTTAACAGAAGTTTCGGGTATTAATAAATTTCATATTATTCGTCTGTTTAAAGAAGAATTTAATATTCCTCCCCATACATATCAAACTTTATTAAGAATCAATTATGCAAAAGAACAACTGCGCAAACATAGACCCATAACGGAAGTAGCACTAGAAGTCGGGTTCTATGATCAAAGTCATTTTCATAAGGTTTTCAAAAGTCAGACGGGAATCACTCCTGATAGGTATGAAAAGTTAATGTAATTCAGATTGATCATATCAAAATGGATATGGTCAATTTTTTACAATACGCTTGGTATTTATGTTTGTTATAATGTAAAAAAAACAGGAGGGCGTTATGCAAGAAAAAATTACATGGTATAAGTGGGTTTTAAATTTTCGTAAGCAACAACAGTTACTAGCTAATCTAGTGATGATTATGGTGGTAGTATTATGGGGACTTTCATTTATAAGTATCAAAATAGCAGTATCCGAAATTCCTCCTACAACGATGGCACTTCTACGTTTTGCAATTGCTTCTTTGCTTCTTGGTATCCTATTGAGAAAGGTAGAACCAAATGCGAAAGTAGCCAAGGCAGATCTTCCCAAAATGATAGTAGGCGGTATTCTAGGTATCACCTGTTATTTTTATTTCGAAAATATGGGTGTTAAATTATCGACAGCTGCGAATGCATCTCTCATTGTAACCGTTGTCCCGATTATTGCCATAAGTTTGGATGTCTTATTCTTTAAAAGTAAAATAACATCATTAAAGCTAATGGCAGTTGGTATAGCATTGATAGGAACCTACTTGTCAATTACAGCTAATGGAAGAATTGAATTTAATTCTAGTAATTTCACGGGTAATATGCTAATGGTTTGTGCCATGTTATCTTGGGCACTTTTTACGTTGCTCAATAAGTCATTGCAAGGTAAATATTCAGGCCTATGTATGACAACATATCAAACTTTTTTTGGCGCATTATGCCTAATACCTTTATCTATCTTGGAATTTAGAGAGTGGGGATTGTTTTCATTGCTGGCATTTTGGCATGTCTTATTCTTAGCGATTTGTTGTTCTGTTGGTGGCTATGTACTATATATGTATGTTTTGAAGCATCTAGATGTTGCAATTACGACAATCTATTTGAATGTGGTACCTATTATTGGAGTTGCGGGTGGACATTTCTTCCTGAATGAAACTGTATTCCCTATTCAAATTGTAGGAGGCTTACTGACTATTTTAGCCATACTTGTAGTCAATATAGATACCGTAATGCAAAAGAGAAGTATCATTTGTGAGAATTGTAATGAGCATTAGTAAAGAACTACCGATATGGTTGATTACCAATAGTGTGGCAGTATCTGGAATCACGGCAACAGTAAGCTTTATTAAGTTGCCGTTGACACAGTAAAATAATTAATATACGATAACAATAAATAGGAAAG
>JARBUM010000056.1 GCA_029239675.1 Pelosinus sp.
TTTAAAGATCTAGAAGGTAAAAGAATTGCTGTACAGATTGGTACCACAGGTGCAGAAGAAGCTAGAAAGATCAAAGATGCTAAGGTGCGGGAATATAATAGTAACTCAGAAGCTTATATGGAACTTAAGGCTGGCGGCGTAGATGCAGTGGTGAATGATTTGCCAGTTAATGAATATTATTTAACTAAAAGCGGTGAAAAGAATGCCAAGTTAGTTGGCGATATCATGAACGCTGAAGAATATGGTATGGCTATGACTAAGAAAAACACAGAATTAGTTGAAAAAGTAAATAAGGCATTAGACGAACTGAAGAAAAATGGAGAATATGAAAAAATCTATATGAAATGGTTCGGCAAAAAGCCTCAATAATAAAAATAGATAAAAAGACGCAATATATGTATTGCGTCTTTTTATTGCGCTAAAAGGTAAACTTATGTATCTTTTCTCTATGTCCTTTGCGTCTCTGTGGTTGAAAAAGATGTAAAAACGTTTTTCTGAATAGGATTGACAGGGCTAGGTTGTGTGTTTATAATCATAGTGTTGCATTATTATACATGCATACATATTTTTTGAATTAAGGGTGAGAACTATGAATTTTGATTTTGATTTAATTGTGCGTTCCTTCCCCCTTTTACTAGTAGGCGCAGGGGTAACGGTGCAAATTACAGCATTTAGCGTGAGCCTGGGTATGTTAATTGGGATGTTTGTTGGTATAGCACGTTTATCCAATACATGGATTATTAAAACCTTAGCTGCAGTGTATGTAGATTTTATTCGTGGTACTCCATTATTAGTGCAGATTTTTCTGATTTATTTTGCGCTGCCGATTATTGTGGGACAGCGTATTGATCCTTTTATTGCTGCCATTACTGCCTGCAGTATCAATAGTGGTGCTTATGTTGCGGAGATTTTTCGTGGCGGTATCCAATCTATTGATAAGGGGCAGATGGAAGCAGGGCGTTCACTTGGCATGACATGGGGGCAGACTATGCGTCATATTATTTTGCCCCAAGCTTTTAAACGCATTATTCCGCCTCTAGGCAATGAGTTTATTGCGATGATGAAAGATTCCTCTTTGGTATCAGTCATAGGCTTTGAAGAACTTACCAGGAGGGGGCAATTGATTATTGCTCGTACTTATGGGTCCTTTGAGATATGGCTATCCGTAGCGTTCATATATTTGATTATGACCTTCACGATTTCACGCTTGGTAGATTATTTGGAGCGGAGGTACAAAATCGATGATAAGCATTAAGAATATTCATAAAAAATTTGGTAAACTTCATGTGCTAAAGGGCATTGATGCTCATATTGCCGAGAAGGAAGTAGTAGTTATTATTGGACCGAGTGGCTCGGGTAAGAGCACATTGCTCCGTTGTATTAATTACTTGGAAGAGCCGACAGAAGGCGAAATCATAGTAGATGGTATTCCTCTTACGAGTGAAGCAAACATTAACAAGGTGCGCGAGGAAGTGGGCATGGTATTTCAACGCTTTAATCTATTTCCCCACAAATCCGTGCTGGATAATGTGAAATTAGCACCTATGACAGTGCGTAAAATGCCTAAGGCTGAGGCTGAAAAAATAGCATTGGATTTATTGGAAAAAGTTGGATTGGCAGATAAGGCCCATGCTTATCCAGAACAGTTGTCGGGCGGACAGCAACAGCGGGTGGCTATTGCTAGGGCGTTGGCTATGAGACCGAAGGTGATGTTGTTTGACGAACCTACATCTGCTCTCGATCCAGAAATGGTTAAAGAAGTATTGGATGTTATGAAATCATTAGCTCATGAGGGCATGACTATGGCGATTGTTACCCATGAAATGGGCTTTGCCCGAGAAGTTGGGGATCGAGTTTTGTTTATGGATGAAGGCCGTCTGGTGGAAGAAGGCACTCCGGATGAGATTTTCTCCCATGCAAAAGAAGAACGTACGCAATCATTCCTATCTAAAATATTGTAAAAAAAAGGATCTTTGATATAGGAATTCCAACTCAGGTTATTTGACACACATATCCAGTAATGTTATACTTTATATTGTGGTCACGTGGTTGGCCTCAGTTTATCGTTTATTTTAGGAGGAGTTTCATAATGATTGGTAAAGTAAAATGGTTTAGTTCTGAAAAAGGCTATGGTTTCCTTGAAAGAGAAGATGGCGGCGATGTGTTCGTACATTTCTCAGCAATTCAAGATCAAGGCTTCAAAACTTTAACTGAAGGTCAACAAGTTGAGTTTGACATTGTTGATGGCGCACGTGGACCGCAAGCAGCTAACGTTGCTAAAGCTTAATAGATTTTGAACAAATATACCCGGCTATTTATAGCCGGGTTTTTTGATTTTATGTGGTCATTTTTGAACCACAGAGAGCGCAGAGGGGTTCAAATTTTTTAGGTTTTCTCTGTGTCCTCTGTGGCTCTGTGGTTAATACACACTTATAAAAAGTATAATTATTTAAATAATCAATTTTTGAAAAGGGTTTTATCGTAGTAATGGAGAACACTACATATAAGACACTGAAGGGAGATGGCGATTATGGCAATTACTGTACGAGGTAAAAACATTGAGATTACACCAGCATTAAAGGAGTATGTAGTAAAACGCAGTAGCAAAATTACGAAATACTTCGATACTCTAGGAGAAATTACAGCTGTCTTAGCTGTAGAAAAAGGTCGCCACATTATTGAATTGACTGTACCAGTGAATGGTATGATTCTCAGAGGTGAAGAAGCCACTGCTGATATGTATACTTCCATTGATTTAGTTGTCGACAAGATTGAAAAACAAATTGAAAAATATAAAACTAAAATTTCTCGCCGCATGAAAGCGGGCACTTTTAAAGGGGAATTGGTTGCTACCACTGCAACACCAGAGGTGGAAGAACTGCAGGTTGTGAAGACCAAACGGTTTGCTGTTAAGCCGATGGATATTGAAGAAGCTATCTTGCAAATGAATCTTGTCAATCATGATTTCTATGTATTTAGCAATTCGGAAACAGAAGAAGTTAATGTAGTGTATCGTCGTAAAGATGGAAAATATGGTTTGATTGAACCAGATTTTAACTAAGATCTAAGGTGTAGTTAAAACAGAGATAAGTGTAGAGTTAAAGAACAAGCACAAAGTAGATCCCATGGAACGCTACAGTTTCATGCGTGTCTGCTTTGTGCTTTTTATAGTATAAGGATGTATAAGTTTTAGAATGAAAATATAGGATTTACCGAACCACAAAGGCACAATGCCGCCGATGCGACACATAAGAAAAGACTTGGCTTGTGCCAAGTCCTCAGATGCAGGCAAAGGCCTTAGTCGCTCTTACTTGGAATCAAGAAAGTCTTATACTTTCTGATTCCGCAAAGGAAACACAAAAAATAGAAACAAAACCCCTTTGTGTCTTTGTGGTTCAATTCTGCCTGGTATGCTTTGGATAAAAATACTGAAACGCGAAGTTGTGTTGTTTATAGAATCCCTTCGTGTGCTTCGTGCCCGTATAAGCATCTTCGTATCTTCGCGTTTCAAACGGCTTGTTATGTTTTATAGAATGTTTAGGATAAGAGTTCTAGACGGCGATTGGACACAAGCTGGCTGAGGGGAATGGTGTCCAATTCTCTGGCCTTATGTGCGAATTCTTCTCTGGTGAAGAGCTTTTTTTCAATGAGTAATTCGATCAATACGGTGATAGCTAATGTATTTTTATAATCTGTATCTTTTAAATCAGCAATTTGTCCAATGACGTTAACGGTGTTCAGTTGCAAGATGGTTTCCTCCTTGAAATTTAAAATAGCATCTATCTTGGATTATTACCATCCTATTGGGGAAATATACATAGAGCGGCTTTTTATTATGCTGAAATTTATAAGTTCGGAGAAAAATTAAACACAGAGGCCACAAAGATGCACGGAGAGCACAAAGACGAGTTTATCACACCTCCTTTGTGTTCTTTGTGCCCGCGTAAGCGGCTTTGTGTTTTCGTGTTTCAAACGTCGATGCTTTCAAGGCAGATTAGTTTTTTGTTTTCTTATAATTATGGTAAACATACCTGCTTCACATGTCCTGCAATATTTATTTATTTATTTATTTTGACTTATGTATGATCTTTTGATAAAATTTAGAATTAGGCATATACTGTAAACTAACAGAAGTTTTTTAAGTGTATGTGCTAACTTTTAAGGAGTTGATACTAGTTGTTTAAGTTCCTAAAAAATCTATTCGGTGATGATAACGAAAAAGAAATAAAACGTATGATGAAATATGTAGAACAAGTTAATACTTTTGAGCCTGCAATGCATAAATTAAGCGACATTTCACTGTCTGCTAAGACTGTTGAATTTAGACGGCGTTTAGAAAAGGGCGAAACCTTGGATGATTTATTGCCTGAGGCCTTTGCTGTTGTACGCGAGGCATCTCGTCGTGTATTAGGTATGCGGCATTTTGACGTACAGCTACTAGGTGGCGTTACGCTCCATGAAGGTAATATTGCGGAGATGCGTACAGGGGAAGGTAAAACCCTTGTAGGTACTCTGGCTACATATTTGAACGCTCTGACAGGTAACGGTGTGCATGTAGTTACCGTTAATGATTATTTAGCAAAACGTGATAGTGAATGGATGGGAAAAGTATATCGCTTTTTAGGTTTATCCGTAGGACTCATTGTTCATGGTCTAGATTTTGTAGATCGTAGACAGGCCTATCATGCCGATATTACCTATGGCACGAATAATGAGTTTGGTTTTGATTACCTGAGAGATAACATGGTTATTTATGCAGATCAGATGGTACAGCGGCCATTAAATTATGCCATTGTGGATGAAGTGGATAGTATTCTGATTGATGAGGCTCGTACACCTCTCATTATTTCCGGACCAGGGGAAAAATCAACAGAGTTATATCATGTCCTAGCAAGAATTACCCCTAAGCTAAAAGAGGGGGAAGATTATACAGTTGATGAAAAGACTCGCACGGTAGCACCAACGGAAAGTGGTATTGCAAAAGCGGAAAAACTTCTTGGTATTACCAATTTATATGACCATGCAAACATTGAGATGTCCCATCATTTTAATCAGGCATTAAAAGCCACGGGGTTAATGAAACGGGATCGGGATTATGTGGTAAAAGACGGAGAGGTTGTCATTGTAGATGAATTTACCGGCCGTTTGATGTTTGGTCGCCGATATTCTGATGGTCTGCACCAGTCCATTGAGGCAAAAGAAGGAGTAAAAGTTGAGAGAGAGAGCCAAACCCTAGCTTCTATTACCTTCCAAAATTATTTCCGTATGTATAAAAAATTGTCTGGTATGACAGGTACTGCGAAAACAGAAGAGGCAGAGTTCCGTAAAATTTACAAGTTGGATGTTATTACTATTCCAACAAATAAAGAAGTAAGTCGTACTGATTTACCAGATGTGATTTATAAAACCACTAGGGCAAAATATAAGGCAGTAGTGGATTCTATTGTTGAACGCCATGCAAAAGGCCAACCTGTATTGGTGGGTACGACTTCTATTGTACAATCAGAGCATTTGAGTGATATGTTGAAAAAGAAAAATGTACCTCATAATGTACTAAATGCCAAGTATCATGAAATGGAAGCCCAGATTGTCGCCCAAGCTGGACAATTAGGAGCTGTGACAATTGCTACCAATATGGCAGGTCGTGGTACGGATATTGTATTAGGTGAAGGTGTACCTGAATTGGGTGGGCTTCATATTATTGGTACAGAGCGTCATGAAAGTCGTCGTATTGACAATCAGCTGCGTGGTCGTGCTGGTCGTCAAGGAGATCCAGGATCTTCTCATTTCTATTTGTCCTTGGAAGATGATCTCATGCGTTTATTTGGCTCTGACAATATTGCGACGATCATGGATAAATTGGGCATGGAAGAGGATGAGCCGATTGAACATAGTTTAATTACTCGTTCCATTGAACAGGCTCAAAAGAAAGTAGAAGGCCGTAATTTTGACATGCGTAAGCATGTGTTAGAATATGATGATGTAATGAACCAGCAGCGTGAAGTAATTTATGGACAGCGTCGTCAAATTTTGACGGGCGAGAACATGAAAGAAAATATCTTCCATATGATTGAAAAACTGATCAATCGCGGTATGGAACTGTTTGCTGATGAAAAACTGTATCCAGAGGAATGGAATCTTCAAGGCTTAATCGAATATTGTGAAGAGATTTTTGCTCCTGAGGGACAGATGAAAGCAGAAGAACTTGGCAATCTAAGTCGTGTGGAGTTGCAAGAAGAATTACTTCGGGTTGCGACAGATTCTTATAATGCTCGTGAAGCTTTGTTTGGCGATGACAATATGCGAGAGATGGAAAAAGTGGTTATGCTCAAAGTAGTTGATTCCAAATGGATGGAACATTTGGATGCTATGGATATGCTAAGAGAAGGTATTAGTCTTCGGTCCTATGGTCAACGTGATCCGTTGATTGAATATAAGATTGAAGCCTATGATATGTTCCAACAACTCATTGATTTGATTCAGGAAGATATTGTGAAGTACATTTTCAGGGTTAGCATCGTTGCTCCTCCTGAAGACCGTCTGCAAAAAGCTCATGCCACTCATGGTGAGGAAGAAGAAGATAATGAGCAAAAGCCTCAACAGCCAGTAGTCAATAAAGATCACATTGGTCGTAATGACTTATGCCCATGTGGATCGGGTCAGAAATATAAAAAATGCTGCGGCGTTGCGAAGTAAGAATTTTTTGATGCAGGAAGACAAGGAGTGGGGAACGAACCACAGAGAACACAGAGAAGAAAGCCAGAGGCATAATATCCCCTCTGCGTTCTCTGTGCCTCTGCGGTTAATCCCCTCTTCGTCTCCCTTTGTGCCTTCGTTGTTAAGGGGTTCTTTATCCCATAATTTAGAGTTTATTGGAGTTGATACAGTTGTTGTTAGAAGATTTGCGAGTACAGATTGCTGCTTTTGAACAAAAATTAGTTGAAGTGAGGGCTTCTCTTTGACGTTGCCGACAAAGAAGAACGCATTTCCTTATTAGAAGATACAATGGGTGGACCAGGATTTTGGGATGATACAGATAAAGCCCAAAAGGTAGCCCAGGAATTAAATTCCTTGAAAGATAGCGTGGCTCAATTCGAGCAACTATCTACTGCATATGAAGATTTGAGTTTGTTATGGCAAATGGGTATGGAAGAAAAGGATGAAAGTGTATATCCAGAAGTCGTAGAGGCTATTGATAAAATGACTAAGGATATTGAACGTTTAGAAGTTGCCTTAATGCTATCAGGAGAACATGACGGCAGTAATGCGATACTAACATTGCATGCGGGTGCTGGTGGCACAGAGGCTCAGGATTGGGCGCAAATGCTGCTTAGAATGTATGTGCGTTGGGCTGAAAAAAATGGCTACAAAGTAGAGACTATGGATTTCTTAGCTGGTGATGAAGCTGGGGTAAAAAGTGCTACTATTTTAGTTTCAGGCATAAATGCCTATGGTTACTTAAAATCGGAAAAGGGTGTACATCGTCTAGTACGTATTTCTCCCTTTGATGCCAGCGGTCGCCGTCATACGTCTTTTGCTGCTGTTGATGTTATGCCAGAAATTGATGACAATGTAGATATTGATATTAATATGGCCGATGTTCGTGTAGATACTTACCGTGCCAGTGGCGCTGGCGGGCAGCATATTAATAAAACGGATTCGGCTGTGCGTATGACGCATGTACCAACAGGTATTGTAGTGCAGTGTCAAAATCAGCGTTCACAGATCAAGAACCGTGAGCAGTGTATGAAAATGTTGCGGGCTAAACTGTATGAATTAGAACGTCAAAAACAGGAAAATATAAAGAATGAGCTTGGTGGCGATTATCAAGCCATTGAGTGGGGCAGTCAAATTCGTTCCTACGTATTTCATCCTTATAATATGGTAAAAGATCATCGTACCAATGCAGAGACTGGCAATGTTCATGCTGCTATGGATGGAGATCTGGGCATATTTATTGAGGCGTATTTGAAACAAGGCAAAAAGTAAGAGATAGTAGAGGGACGATTTTAACACAGAGGACACTGAGAACCACAGAGAACACAGAGGGATTGGGTGAAGTGCGGACGGAGATCGCCACGCTTCAGTCCATTGCGCTGGCGATGACAATGTTACATTCGTCATTACGAAGGGCAGTGAAGCAATCTCCCTGCCAGGTTACATTTTAGTCTTTTTAAATTTCTCTGTGTCCTCTGCGCCCTCTGTGTTTCCGTGCCTCCTAGCTCTGCGGTTAACACACCTCGCCTTATGGCACCCCTCTCAAGAGGGCAATTAGAATATGAAGTGTTGTTTTTTATCTCAAATTAAGGGGGCGTATCCTGTGTCAAAAGGTTTGCGTCTTGTAATAGTGGTATTATTGATAGCAGTAGCGGGTGAACTGCTACTGCCAATGATATTATCTGATATTGTGGCCAAGGGTATGATGGGGGTAGTGGGCAGTGAACAAGTGACTGCTACTTTGACCAAAAGACCCGCCTTGCTTATGCTGGGTGGCAAATTTGATATGATCACCGTAAATGCTCAGCAAGCGAAAGCCGATAAACTTGTATTTTCCGAAATGGGTATTACATTAAAAGATGCTCAATTAGATATGGGTAGCCTTCTTAGTCGGCGTTTAGTTGCCTTTCAGTCAGTTGGTGATGTGACGATTAAAGGAACGGTAACTCAGGATGAGTTAGCCCGCTATTTGAACCAGACGGTTAAAGGGGTAAAAAATGCGGTAGTGGATATTAACGCTGATAAAATAAAAGCTAGCAGTACCTTTGCTCTGGGTGGTTTTGCCAATGTGGGTGTGACTCTGGAAGGAAAAATTGTCGGTGACGGGCAGAAGATCAAATTTGTTACTGACAGATTCCTATTGAATAATAGAATGACTGGTAATTTGGGAGGCGCTCTCTTAACAGAGATTCCTTTAGTAGAGTTGAATAAGTTACCTTTCCATGTAAATGTCCGTGATATTGTAATGGAAAATGGGAAAGTGATTTTATATTTAGATAACCGCCCACACTAGCCCTTTACTAGGGCAATTTTTTTTGTAGTAGTAGACTGGGGAAACGTTGAACCGCGAAGCTCGCGAAGAAGGTACGAAGAACACGAAGGTATTTTTATTGAACCCCTTTGTCCCCTTCGTGTCCGCGTAAGCGGCTTTGCGTTTCAAAATGTCTTTGTTTAAAAGGATATGTATTTTTCTTATAAAAATTTTCCTCGACAGGCAGGATATTGGGCAGATATGCCAGAATATGATGAAGTTGCATAAAGTATTGCAACTAGGGGTTACAATATGACTATATGTTCTTATTTCTATATAAGGTGGGATAGGTTGTTTTGAAAGAGTTTAAATATAATAAGATATTATTATTATGTATTGTTATTGGTTTAATGGCAGCATTAACCATTGTCTGGCAGCGCCACAATGTAGAGGAAAAGAGCACTACCATTGAGATGGTTATGGAATATGAGGATATTGTAGAATTAGCTCAGCTTGAAGGGGCTCCAGTTGATCATGTGATGGAGCGTATGAAGGACGCAGGCGTTACTTCTCTGGCAGTTTATGAAACTACTTTAGAGAAATTGAACAAAAGTGGTAAGGTGGCAACGGTGTCCGGTGCTCAATTGCTGCAGCAATATTACATGGGTAGCCTCAGTGATGCTGTGTGGCGTAATTTAGTAGAGACGGGGCGTATTCAAGGGGAAGATGTTTATATTATCGGACGTGATCCTCAGATTTTTGCTGAGGTAAAGGAAGATCTGATAGAGCGATTGAGCCCTGAGCGAGTGACAGTCCTAGATAATCAGCGTCAGATTTTATCAGTAAAGGCTAATTATGAAAAAGTAGTAAAATGGAATCTTGGATTACCAACAGATGAAATGCGTTATGTTTCCAGTCAAGGGTTTTATGTGGTGGCTCGTCCTAGTAACTATACAAAGGTTGAGAAAGAAAATGTAGAAGGTGTATTTCAGCGCTTAGCAGGTATCGAAAATGTTTCTGCGTTGATGTTTGTTGGTGATGAAGCCTTAGGTTATCCTGACCTTTTGTCATTAACCTTAGAAAAGGTGAAAGATCGACAAGTAACCTTGGCTCTGATTGAACATCCTTTGCAGTTACAGTTTTTTAAACAAGAAGGTCTTGTTCCTATGGCAGTAGCCAATGATTTCAAAGCAGCTCGCGTGTATGTTATTCCTAAAGATGAACAACCTAAGTTAAAATCAGCAGAGGCTGTTCAACGTTGGATCGTAACTGATCAAGAGCGTAATATACGAATTAACTTTCTTAGAAAATATGATAAAGCAGAACCTGGCAAGACTCTTTTAGAAACCAATTTGGAGTACGTTGCCAATGTTAGAGATGGTTTGCTGGCTAGTGGCTTTACCATTGGGAAGGCAGGGGTATTTCAGCCTTATTTCCCTAATCCTTTCTTATTAGTGGCAATTACCATTGGAGCGGTGGCTGCCGGCGTATTATTTTTAACATTAGTGCGTCCTTTTTCTGCTCGTTATCAATATGCCTTATTGGTATTGATCTCTCTTGTTTTTGCCTTACCTTTATTAAAAGGCAGCGGCAATGTAGTGCGCCAGGCAGTGGCCTTATGCAGTGCTGTTGTTTTTCCAGTGTTGGCAATGACATGGCAGATTGATAGATGGAGAGGTATGTCGATCCAAGGTCGTGGAAGCCTTAAGGGGATTATAAAAGATGGAATAGGCGGTTTAGTCGTTACCGTCATGTTGTCCATGGTAGGCGGCATGTATGTGGCATCCATATTGGGTGACGTACGTTTTTTTCTGGAAATGGAAATTTTTCGCGGTGTAAAGATGACCTTTGTTGCTCCCCTTATTCTAATTACCGTGATATACTTAACAAGGTATAATTTACTGGCAAGAGAACCAGAAGAAGGAAAAGGAATTTGGCAACAAGTCGTAAAACTACTGAATTATCCTGTTTATGTGAAAAGCATACTTATATTTGCCTTGGCAGCGATAGGTGCATGGGTATTTATTGGCAGATCAGGTCATACGGCAGGTGTGCCTGTACCAGATATCGAACTTAAAATGAGGGCATTTCTGGAAAGAGCTATGTATGCCAGGCCTCGAGGTAAAGAATTTATGATAGGGCATCCTGCCTTTTTTCTAGCAGTGATGGCGCTGTATCGTCAATGGCCGCGGGTAGTACACTATGCTTTGGTAGTAGTTGCTACCATTGCTCAAGGCTCATTAGTCGAGACTTTTGCTCATTTGCGGACTCCTGTGTTAATGTCTTTTGTTCGTGGTATCGATGGCATGATCGCAGGGATTGCTGTGGGTATAGTGGCGGTGATTGGGGTACAAGTGCTTTGTTACTTGTCTGTTGTCCTAGGAAGGAGACCTACTAAGAATGAGTGAGATTGTTATTTCAGGGTACTACGGTTTTGGTAACGCTGGTGATGAAGCCATGCTGGCAGCTATGATCGAAGTATTAACTGAACTTGCATCCGATATAAAAATTACGGTTATTTCTGGTAATCCGGAAGATACTTATAAGCGTCATGGCGTAAAAGCCGTGTACCGGTTAAATTATCCGGAGATTACTAGAATTTTATCCCGCAGCCAGCTATTAATTAGCGGCGGTGGTAGTTTGCTGCAAGACGTTACTAGTGAACGCAGTTTGTATTATTACTTGAGTATTATGATGCTAGCTAAGAAACTGGGTACCCCGGTTATGCTGTATGCTCAGGGGATTGGCCCTGTATGTGGCACATTGGCTAGAAGTGCCATGCGTTATATTGGTAATATGGTGGATTTGATCACGGTAAGAGATGAAGGTTCTCTTGAAGAATTAAAGCGCCTTGGAGTGGTAAAGCCTCCCATCTATGTTACTGCTGATCCAGTGCTGGCTATGCACCAAGTTGATAAGCAAATTGGGCGTAGAATTTTGCGCAATGCAGGAGTAGAAGGTACAGTGCCTCTAATTGGCATATCTGTGCGCGAGTGGAAAGACTGGAATCATTATAAACAGGTTCTGGTTGAAGTGGCAGATCAATTAGCAATTGAGTTTGGGGCGAGGATTGTATTTTTGCCCATGCAATGGCCGGAGGATTGTGCTGTATCCAAAAGGATGGCCCTTCGTACCAAAACGAATGCCATTGTATTAACGGAAGAGTATACAACTAGCGAGCTTTTGTCTTTGGTGGGGAACTTTGATATGCTGATTGGCATTCGACTTCATGCTCTGATTTTTGCTGCTGTCATGCATGTTCCTATGGTAGGAATTTCCTACGATCCGAAAATTGATCGTTTTCTAGAGTCCTTAGGGGAATGTCATGCTGGAAATTTGCAAGGTCTAGATGTTCAATGTTTAGTTAATAAGGTGCGTCAGCTCTGGTCGACCAGTGATGCTATGAAGCAATCTAAAACTAAGCAGAGTACATATCTCAGGGATAAGGCTTTTCAGAATGCGGAATTGGCCTTAGAACTTATTTCTCAAAGAAAGTGCGGGAAAGCAAATGATGAGAAAAATAATATGGCGTGATTATCTGGGGATTACCATAGGTGCTGTAATTACAGCGGTTAGCTTAAATATGTTCTTAATCCCTAACAAAGTAGCGGCAGGTGGGGTAAGCGGTCTAGCGACAGTGCTGCATCATTTATGGAACTGGCCAGTGGGTATTATTATGCTGGCATTTAATATTCCTTTATTTATGATTGGTCTCAAAGTAATGGGTGCTCGCTATGGCATTAATACTTTATTTGGTGCAGGAGTACTCTCTCTGGCTATTGATATAATGGCTCCTTATACTCCTGTATTGACAAGTGATTTGTTATTAAATTCATTATATGGCGGTGTTGTAGGTGGTATTGGCATGGGGATCGTTTTCCGCTCCAAAGGCAATACTGCAGGAACAGCGTTAGCCGCCGTTATTTTAAATAAATTGCTGGGAATTCGTGTTGGGCAAGCTATGATGGCTGCTGATTTTTTTGTTATTGTCTTTGCTGGTTTAGCCTTTAAAAGTGCTGAACTTTCATTATATGCATTAATTTCCATATTTGTTACAGGCCAGATTGTTGATTTGGTACAGGAAGGTCCTAGTACATCGAAAGCCTTTTTTGTGATGAGTAATCAGCCAAAACAGGTAGCAGATGCAATTATCACAGAAATGGACCGAGGGGTAACGGTACTCCAGGCTAAGGGTGGTTATACAGGGGACCCTCGAGAAATGTTATTGTGTGTGGTAAGTACTAGTGAAGTAACACAGCTAAAAGAAGTTATTTATCAAATTGATTCGAAGGCGTTTGTGATTGTGACCACTGCTCACGAAGTGCTTGGTGAAGGTTTTACGGAAGTAAAAATATAGATTTTTAATCAGGAGGTTATCAATATGGCTGAAAAGTTGACGCAAGAGCAAGTATCCCAGTTAGAAAAATATGCACAGTCCATTCGCTATAGTATTGTGGAAATGGTTACTGAGGCGCAATCGGGCCATCCAGGTGGTTCCCTATCAGCGGCTGATATTCTTACAACATTATATTTTGCCGAAATGAATGTAAATCCTAACGATCCTCAACAGGCTGGTAGAGATCGTTTTGTTTTGTCCAAAGGACATGCTGCTCCTGTCTTGTACGCAACATTAGCAGAACGAGGTTTTTTTCCGAAAGAAGAATTATTGACTTTACGTAAAATTGATAGTCGCATGCAAGGACATCCTAGCATGAAAAGCTTACCTGGCATAGATATGTCCACAGGTTCACTAGGACAAGGTCTTAGTGCTGCTGCAGGTATGGCCCTGGCTGCTCGCCTTGACAATAGCCCACATCGTGTATTTGCAGTTCTTGGTGATGGCGAATTGGAAGAAGGCATGGTATGGGAAGCGGCGATGTTTGCTGCCCATTATAAACTTGATAATTTGACAGCCTTTGTAGATTTTAATGGCTTGCAAATTGATGGTCCAGTTTCTGAAGTGTTATCACCCCTGCCAATCCCTGAGAAATGGGCTGCTTTCAACTGGCATGTGATTGAAATTGATGGGCATGATATACAAGCCATTTATGATGCGATTCAAACTGCGAAAACCATAAAGGGAAAACCTACAATGATTGTAGCGCAGACGATAAAAGGTAAAGGCGTATGCCAAATGGAAAATATTGCTGACTGGCATGGTAAAGCTCCTAGCCGCGAACAATGTGATTTGTTCTTGTCGCAATTAAATGATTTAGAAGCACAATAAAAAAATAGGCTGGTTCAGATGGACGTTTTCAACCAGCCAGTGAGAGGTGTAGCAAAATGGGATTAGCAACTCGTGAAGCATACGGAGAAGCACTAAAGGAACTTGGGGGAAAACATAAGAATATAGTAGTGTTGGATGCAGATTTATCAAAGTCCACCAAGACAGCTGTATTTGCTAAGGCGTTTCCCGAGCGCTTTTTTAATGTAGGAATTGCAGAACAAAATTTAATGGGTGTGGGAGCAGGTTTGGCAGCTGGAGGGAAGATTCCCTTTGTCTCCACATTTGCTATGTTTGCTGCTGGTCGCGCTTTTGAACAAATTCGTAATTCAATTTGTTATCCAAAGCTTAATGTTAAGATTGCAGCTACTCATGCTGGTTTAACAGTTGGTGAAGATGGTGCATCTCATCAATCCGTTGAAGATATTTCTCTCATGCGCAGTATTCCTAATATGACGGTAATTGTGCCGGCAGATGCAGAAGAGACTCGTAAAGCAATTGCTTTTGCTGCTGAATATAATGGTCCTGTCTATATTCGTCTAGGACGTATGTCAGTGCCGGATTTATTTCCAGCGGATTATACCTTTGAGTATGGCAAAGCTGTACAACTTGTTGATGGCAAGGATGTTACCCTTATCGCAACAGGTATTATGGTTGGTGCTGCCAAAGAAGCGGCTGAAAAGCTGAAGGAAGCTGGTATCAGTGCTAGAGTGCTGAATATCCATACGATTAAGCCTATTGACCGTGAAGCCATCGTAAAGGCAGCAGCTGATACGGGTGCGATTGTTACTTGTGAAGAACATAGCATTATCGGTGGTCTAGGCAGTGCTGTAGCAGAAGTATTAGTAGAAAATAGCCCTGTACCAATGGAACGTGTGGGTATTATGGATACCTTTGGTGAGTCAGGAACACCGAGTTCTCTCTTGAAAAAATATCATTTAACAGCAGATGACATCGTGGTTGCTGCCAAGAAAACCATCAGCCGCAAGAAATAAATTCCAATAACAATAAAACGCTCCTCGCATGCATACACATGTAGAGGGGCGTTTTTGTTCTGCGAAAAAGTATATGCTTTCAGGAAGAAAGCAAGGAAGAATGATTGAACCGCAGAGGAGCAGAGTACACAGAGGGAATTTTTCTAACCTCATCTATATTTACTCTGTGTTCTCTGTATCTCTGTGGTTCAAAAAGAAGTTAGGCAATTTTTAGATTGCGTGGAGGGTAAAGGATGAGGGCATGGCAAGTTGTCGGTTTAGGCAGGCGAATCCTGGGGAAAGTAGCCCTTTTTATTTTGGGCTGTATTGCCATGCTGAAGATGGGATCTACAGTAGCAATGGCTGTGTCCATGGTGATTTCCATTTTGGTGTATGCCATGGCCTTTGGCATAAAATTTGCCATCGGTTTTGTATTGTTATTACTGTTACATGAATGGGGGCATTTGGTAGCCTCTAGGGTGGTTGGTTTACCTGTATCTCGTCCCATATTTGTTCCTTTTATTGGCGCGGTGATACGTATTAGAAAAATGCCTGTAAATGCAAAAATGGAAGCTAATGTAGCAATTGGCGGGCCTGCCATGGGTACTCTTAGTGCTTTATTGTGTTTAGTATTTTACTTATGGACGGACAGTTTATTAATGCTAGTGCTTTCCTATACAGCTTGTCTATTGAATTTATTCAATTTGATTCCCTGCGACCCATTGGATGGCGGGCGCATTGCCGTTGCTATTACCCACCGTCTTTGGTGGCTGGGAAGTCTAATTATTGGCATATTATTTTTACAGACTTATAATTTTTTTTTGTTTATATTTTTTCTGTTTTCTTTATACAGAATATGGAAAAATGTCGATATTAAGGAGAACTTTTCCTATTATCATCTAACTATGGGACAGCGATTAGCAGTAGGATGGTGGTATTTTGGCTTAGTCATAGTTTTAGGGATAGCGACTTTGTATATTGGATCCATTTTTAATGGGCAGTAATCTACAAATTACTACTTTGTAAAAGTTGGATGATGAAATTTAATAGCAAAAAAAAGGGATTTTGTTATAAACGTCAAAGAATTAATAATATAATTGAAATTTTTCTGGTAGTGGGGAGAGTGACTAAAGGTTGATTCATTTAAATGGTGTTTCTAAGATTTATGATAATGGTTGTGTCGCCCTCTCTGATATTACGCTTGACATTCCAAAAGGTGATTTTGTATTTGTGGTAGGTCCTAGTGGTGCGGGTAAGTCCACTTTTATAAAGTTGATTTTTCGGGAAGAACTTCCGACAAAAGGTACATTAACTGTCAATGGTCGTAATGTTGGTGAGCTAGAGCCTTCAGAGGTACCTTATTTGAGGCGTAATTTGGGTATTGTGTTTCAGGATTATCGATTACTGCCGAATAAAACTGTATATGAAAATGTAGCTTTTGCCATGCAGGTTATTGAGTCATCCCGCCGGGATATTCAAAAGCGGGTATCTCATGTATTAGACTTGGTGGGATTGCGTCATAAAGCTAAGAATTTCCCTGGAGAATTATCTGGAGGCGAACAGCAGCGTATTGCAATTGCTAGAGCGATTGTTAATAATCCAGTTGTGGTAATTGCCGATGAACCTACAGGTAATCTGGATCCGGATACATCCTGGGAAATCA
>JARBUM010000057.1 GCA_029239675.1 Pelosinus sp.
AGATATGTCATTGTTTTATTCTAATATTGATGTTATAGTATTTTTGGGCTATTTTTATTGGGTGAATTTTGTATACTAAATTTTTCTAATTCTGAAAAATGGGGGTTCGTACATGTTTGGCTTAAAACCAAAAGAGGATGAATTTTTTAAACTATTTCTAGAAAGTAGTATGGTATTGCGACAAGGGGCTTATGTGCTACAAAGTGTAATGAATGATTACACACAGTTGGATCAGAACATGGAAAAAATTTCTGATATCGAGCATAAAGCGGATGATATTAATGATGCAATCATTGATAAATTAAATCAGACTTTTATAACACCTCTTGATCGTGAGGATATTTATTCTTTGGCAACTATGTTAGATGATGTAGTGGATTTTTTACAAGGTACAATGCAACGTATGGTGTTGTATAAGGCTGGAAAACCGACGGCAGGTGCTATTCAATTAATAAATATATTAGTTGACTGTACAGAAGAAATGGTATCCGTATTTACTCTGTTCAAAAATATTAAAGGCAATCAAAATAAAATCCTTAGTCATACGCATAAGATTGCTGAATTGGAAACACAAGGCGATAATATTTATCGTCGAGAAGTAGCTCTTTTATTTGAAACTTGTTCTGACCCAATCGAAGTTATTAAATGGAAAGAAATATTGGAACATATGGAGGACGCCCTTGATCACTGTGAAGATATAGCAGACTTATTGCGGGGCGTGGTTATGAAATATGCCTGATACATTGATCATTTTTGTTGTTCTATTAGCATTAGCTTTTGACTATATTAATGGATTTCATGACACTGCCAATGCGATAGCTACCTCGGTATCTACTCGAGCGTTGACTCCAAGAGTTGCAGTGTGGATGGCCGCAGCTCTTAACTTTCTGGGCGCTATGTATAGTACAGGCGTTGCCAAGACGATTGGTGGCGATCTGGTCAAATCAGCTCAGATGGTTAATCAGCATATTATTATTGCAGCTATAATCGGTGCAATATTTTGGAATTTGCTAACTTGGTGGAAGGGCATTCCCAGTAGTTCCTCTCATGCTTTAGTGGGTGGAGTAGTGGGTGCAGTTTTAGTCTCTACAGGTTATGAGGCACTTAAACTTGAGGGGATAGTAAAAATTATTGCTGCTCTTATCTGCTCTCCAGTTATTGCAATGGCTACAGGATTCCTTGTCATGACAATCCTACTGTGGATATTTGGCAGAAAAGCACCTTCTCGTATCAATCCTAAATTTAAGAAAGCACAAATTTTGACAGCGGCTATGATGGCTTTTTCTCATGGATCGAATGATGCCCAAAAGGCTATGGGTATTATTACCCTAACATTGGTTAGCACAGGCTATTTAACCAGCTTGGATGTACCTATATGGGTTAAAGTGTCAGCGGCTACTGCTATGGGCCTAGGTACGGCTGCAGGTGGATGGCGAATTATTCGCACCATGGGAAGTAAGATCTTTAAATTAGAACCAATTAGTGGATTTGCCTCGGATTTAAATTCTTCATTGATCATTTTTGGGGCAACATTATTACATTTACCTGTAAGTACTACTCACGTAGTTTCAGGGTCTATTATGGGTGTAGGAAGTTCTAAACGCATTAGTGCAGTACACTGGGGTGTAGCACAACAAATGCTCATGGCTTGGGTATTAACTATTCCTTGTACGGCCTTGGTAAGTGCCTTGGCTTATAAAGTAATGTCTCTCTTTTTCTAGATAGATATAATAAAATACATAATAAATTTTAGCAAATAAGCATCTCTGCTTATTTGCTTTTTTAATATATGATATACCAAATTAGAACTAAAGTATTTTTAATTTTATCCTTTCTTTATGGATTACGAATAGTTGTGATAAAATATAATTATATAAAGGCTTCAATGATAAGTGAAGCGTGCATATAGCTAAGAATTGAGTTAAATGTAGGTTAATCCAAAAATGTTAATAGATAATAGTATAAATAGGAGGCAGATTGATGGAAAAAAAGCAAATTACTCTTTCTTTTTCAAATGGTCAAATAAGCCGATATGATTCTGGAACAACCTTATTAGAAGTAAGCAAGGATATGCAGAAGTTATATAGTACACCAATTGTAGCCGCCAGAGTAGACAATGAGATTAGTGATTTACAGTTTAGGGTATGGACGGATTGTACGATTGAGTTTTTAGATTTACATACGGACTCTGGCATCAAGGTTTATCAACGTAGCTTAACCTTTGTAATGATTGCTGCAGTGCATGAGTTATTTCCCCAAGGGGAAGTAACAGTTGAGCATTCTTTAAGCAAAGGATTGTATTGTGAACTGCATATAGGTGAGATCATTACAAAAGATCATCTTGCTGTTTTGACAGAGCGTATGCAAGACATTATAAATGAAGATCGCTCGATTACCATGAAAAGTATTCCTATAGCGGAAGCTGTAGAATTATTTAAGGCAACTGGGCAAGCTGAGAAGGTAAAACATTTGCAGCAGCTAAACCGTAAAAATGTTCGGATTTACTATTGTGGTAATGCTTACGATTATTTTTACGGTACTATGGCACCTAGCACAGGTCAGTTGAAAATTTTTGAGTTAAGGCAGCATGCATCAGGTTTTATTTTACGTTTTCCAGAGAAAGAAGCACCTGATAGATTACCAGAGTTTATACCTCAGCATAAATTGTCAGATATATTTTTGGAGGCTGAACGTTGGGGAAATATTTTAGAATGCGGTTATGTGGCTACGCTAAATGAATATGTAGAAGATGGTAAGATAAACGATATTATAAGAGTTGCCGAAGCATTGCATGAGAAAAAAATAGCTCATATTGCCGATTTTGTATCTGATCATAAAGAAGTAAGAGTTGTCTTAATAGCGGGTCCATCTTCATCAGGTAAAACTACCTTCGCTCAACGTTTGACGGTTCAGTTAAAGGTGAATGGTATGCGTCCTGTATCATTGTCCTTGGATAATTATTTTGTTGATCGTGAGAGAACCCCTAAAGATGAGAAGGGAGCATACGATTTTGAAGCTATTGAGGCCATTGATTTAGACCTTTTCAATGAACATTTGTGCAAAATTTTAAATGGTGAGGCTGTAAGTGTACCGTCTTTTAATTTTATTAATGGTCAAAGGGAATATCGAGGGAATATTATTCAAATTACAAATAATCAGCCACTGATTATAGAAGGTATCCATGGGTTAAACGAAAGACTTACCGCTGCTGTTGCCAGGGAACATAAAGTGAAAATTTATATTAGTGCTTTAACACAATTGTCCATTGATAATCACAATCGGATACCAACAACGGATGGTAGACTCATTCGTAGAATTGTTAGGGATAGTCAATTTAGATCTCATGACGCTCTTACTACCTTAAATATGTGGCACTCAGTAAGAAGAGGTGAGGAACGAAATA
Organism: Pelosinus sp.; assembly: GCA_029239675.1. Classification (GTDB taxonomy): domain Bacteria; phylum Bacillota; class Negativicutes; order DSM-13327; family DSM-13327; genus Pelosinus. The sequence continues at coordinate 3,404 of JARBUM010000057.1, forward strand.
TTTTTCCTTTTCAAGAAGATGCGGACATTATGTTTAATTCCGCATTAATTTATGAATTAGGGGTTTTAAAGAAATATGCGGAACCATTATTGCAAAATATTAGGGCAGATCAAGTTGCTTATTCAGAAGCTAGGCGGCTGTTAAAATTTCTTACTTATTTTCAAAATATTGATGACTGTGAAATACCTACTAATTCTATTTTACGTGAGTTTATTGGGCAATCGTGTTTTCATGAATAGGATTAAAATAGAAAGAACCCCTAACCAGAAGGTTAGGGGTTCTACTATATCTCTTAACGATTCTTTTCGAAGAATTTTAAAGCTACTTCAGGGAATAATGCATAGGATAGAACATCCTCAACAGATGCATTTGGGTAGCCTTTTTCAGCAAGCTGTTTAGTAAGAAGATCCATTTGTGGAGCAATATCATCAGCAGGACGATAATCAATGATCTTTTCGTTGCCAATAATTTTTTCACGAACGGACTCATCAACTGGCATAGGAGTCTTGCCATATTTACCACGAGCCAAGTCTTTGATTTCACGTGGTACCATTTTATAACGCTCGCCGAGCATTACATTGAAGGTAGCCATTGAGCCGACGATTTGGCTGGTAGGAGTAACAAGTGGAGGATAGCCAAGTTCTGCACGAACACGAGGCATTTCTTCCAAAAGTTCTTGGTATTTGTGTTCAATGCCTTGTTCTTTAAGTTGGTTGAACAAGTTAGAAAGCATACCGCCAGGAATTTGGAAGTCAAGAACATTCGTATCAACATCAAAATGAGTTTTGAGGTTAAAGTCAGCGCCAAGACTCTTTTTAACATTTGCGAAATGAAGAACTGCGTCTTTAAGCTTGTGGCGATCAAGACCAGTGTCATATTCAGTACCTTCTAAAGCTGCAATCATAGTTTCGGTACAAGGTTGAGAAGTACCAAGAGCGAATGGTGACAATGCGCAGTCAACTACATCTACGCCAGCTTCGATAGCTTTCAAATAAGTCATTGAACCCATACCGCTAGTGTAGTGAGTGTGAAGTTGAATAGGCACTCCTACTTTTGGATCAGCTTTCAAAGCTTTGATTAAATCATAAGCAATATAAGGTCTAAGTAGACCGGACATATCCTTAATACAGATAGAATCTGCACCACGTTCTACTAATTGACGCGCAAGCGTAATATAGCTTTCCACTGTGTGGTAAGGGCTAATAGTATATACACATACACCTTGTACATGAGCGCCTGATTCTTTTGCAGCTTTCATAGCAACTTCAAGATTACGCACATCATTCAATGCATCAAATACACGAATAACGCCAATACCGTTTTCTACCATTTTCTTAACGAAAGTAGTTACAACATCATCGGCATAGTGGTTATAACCAAGAATGTTTTGTCCTCTAAGCAACATAGAGATAGGAGTTTTTTTCACATGGGATTTCAAAATACGTAGACGTTCCCAAGGATCTTCACCTAAGAAACGTAAGCAACTATCAAAAGTAGCGCCACCCCAAGCTTCTAATGCAAAATATCCCATGTTATCAAGTTGTTCAAGAACTGGTAGCATATCAGTTAGGCGCATACGAGTAGCAGCAAGTGATTGATGACCATCACGTAAGACTGTTTCCATGATTTTTACTGGTTTTCTAGACATATTATCCCCCTTTTTTTGACTGTGATTGTAATAAATGTCCAATCTTAATGAATATAATAGAGTAAGTGTATTGAAACTTTTATTACATTATCACTTAGTTAAATATGTAACAATATTGATCAAGTATAATTCTACATTATTTTATATCCTTTTGCTAGTAATTTATTTAAAAATTTTTTTAATTTTTTATAGTATATTGTATGCAAAATGAATATTCAGTAAAATAAGCAAAAATTTAAATAGGAGGTAATCCTACTTAGTCTTATACCAATTTACGTGCTAATAATTCTGCCATAGGGCTTTTACCAGAGAGACTAGGTACACCGCTCTCATGACCTAGACGAGCCAAAATTGCATAAACTTGAGGATTTTCAACAGGCGTACTAGATATGGCAGTATTTCCATAATTTTGTACATTTTCTCTACCCTGTTCAGGAGGAATTAAACGACCTGGTCCACCAACACAGCCGCCCTTACAGGCCATGCCTTCAATAAAGTTTGCAGTCAGTTGACCATTCCGAATTTGCTCCAGCAGCTTTTGGCAGTCTGGGATACCGTCTACTTTTAGAGGAAGAAGTTTTTGGGATTTATGAGGTATTAATTTCTCTAAGGTAGTAGCTACCGCCGCACTTACTCCTCCCGTATAAGCATAGACTCGACCTCCCCAAGACGCTACAGCCTTTTCGTTATCATCCTGGTCAGCAGGATCTATACCAGTGGCTTCAAAAATAGTGGCTAGTTCTTGAAAGGTGAGTACGTAGTCAATCGCTCCTTTTAAATCAGGCAACATGGCTTCTGATTTTTTTGCGATACAAGGTCCGATAAAGACCACCTTGGCCTCAGGCTCAAACTCTTTAATCACCCTAGCCGATGCTACCATTGGAGATACAGATGGTGAAATATGTTCCATTAGGTCGGGAAATTTATTCTCAATTAATTTGATCCATACAGGGCAGCAACAACTTGTAAACATAAAATCCTGGTCAGTTTTCACATGTTCGTCAAACTCAAATGCTTCTTTCATCGTAATTAGATCTGCATACAATGCAGTTTCCAATACGTCTGTAAAACCCATTTTTAAAAGAGCAGAACGTAATTTACCAGGAGTAACATCCGGGCCAAACTGTCCCACAAAAGCAGGGGCTATGGAAACATACACAGGATGACTATGCTGTTTTAAGAGTTTAATAAGAGGAACAAATTGAGACTTTTCTGCTAGAGCACCAAAAGAGCATGCCTGAACACAGTGGCCTTCACCAAGGCATTTTTCTTGATCAATAGAAACTCTATCAAAGTCATCTCGGCTGATGGCACGTAACGGGCAGGCTTTTTCACAATTACGTTCTTCTGGAGGACAGGATTGACATGCATCTGGATTAGCAACAATAATGGACTCGCTGCCCATGCCCATAAGTGCTTCTTCATCATAATCATTTAGAACGTAATCATTATTGTGAGGATCTAATCCCATTGCAATACGAATCTGATTAGCCACTTGGCGACGTGTATTTTTATCTTTAAATTCTTCTGATACCATATTACAAATTTCTTCTCGACGCTCAAATAAGGTGCCGTCCCAAGCCGCCTTGGCCACATGATAAAGTATACGAGGTTTAATGTTTAAATTTGTCTGATCCATATATATATACGCCTCCTAAATTTTATCCTATACATAATATTAGTCATTTATGTGCTAATTCCTATTGTAGTTCGATAAAAAATTTGATATTCTAATGGATAGTCTAATAAATGTTTGTAAGAAGGAGTAATATCTGTGGCAGAAGGACAAGACAATCTTAAGAAAAACTTAGGATTAATCGCAACAATGGCTTTGGTAATTGGTATGGTTATTGGTTCAGGCATTTTTATGAAACCTGGCAGTGTTATTTTAGCAGCTGGTGATTCTACAATGGCCCTTATGGCTTGGATCTTGGGAGGGGTGATTACCCTAGCTGCTGGTTTGACAGTTTCTGAGTTAGGTGTGCAAATTCCTAAAACAGGAGGATTGTATGCGTATTTAGATGAAGTGTATGGTAAGTTATGGGCATATCTATATGGTTGGATGCAGACTGTGGTTTATGGACCTGCAACCATTGGAGCCCTTGGATTATATTTTTCATCTTTAATGTTGCCGTTTTTTGGGATTCACGAAGGATTGAAGTTGCCCATTGCAGTGGGAGTCGTGGTTTTTATGACGGGTATCAATTGTTTGGGTACTAAATATGGTGGGTTTATTCAAACCTTTGCAACTATTGGAAAATTAATCCCCATTGCTCTGATTGTGATATTTGGTTTATGGAAAGGCAATGGTCAGATTCTTGGTATGACTAGCGGTGCTAGCCCTGCCCTTGGCATGGGAGCAGCGATTTTAGCTACCTTATGGGCATATGATGGTTGGATTGGCGTAAGCTTCGTGGCTGGAGAAATGAAAGATCCTGGGAAACAATTGCCAAAGGCTATTATTCTAGGGTTAGGAATTGTTATCATAGCGTATCTTACGATCAATATAGCGATGATGCATGTATTGCCTGCAGCGGAAATAGCTGCCTTAGGTAAAATGGCAGCCAGTACTACTGCTGGTTTATTATTTGGTGAAATGGGTGGAAAATTAATTAGCATAGGAATTTTAGTATCTATTTTTGGTGCTCTCAATGGTTATATTCTTACCAATGGGCGTGTTCCTTATGCCATGGCGTTAAATAAACAATTGCCAGCCTCTTCTATATTAGCAAAGGTTCCCCATTCCGTTGGAACACCGGTAAATGCTATGTTATTAGAAGCTATATTGGCAACTGCCTTGATGATCTTCTGGGACCCTGATAGCCTTACTGATATTGCTATGTTTATGATGTGGACTTTTTATATATCAGCATTTATCGCCGTATTTCTATTGCGCAAGCGTTACCCCAATATTAAACGGTCTTATAGTGTCCCAGGTTATCCTGTGGTACCTATGATTGCTATCTTAGGTGCTCTGTATATTGTTAGTAGTATGTTTATGAACAAGCCAATGGATGCCATGTTGGCTATTGGTATTACTTTTGTTGGATTACCTGTATATTGGCTCATGAAGTAGAAATATGGTGAATAGTAAATAAAAATCAGCAGTAGGGTATAACCTTACTGCTGATTTTTTAGCATAAAAGCATGCACTTATTATAAATTAGGAAATAATAATATTTGTTATTACTTGGTTGCGACCCTGATTTTTAGCCTGATAGAGTGCTTTATCAGCAAGCTCAATAATTTTCTCTGCACTAGGTGGGGGTGCAGAGACAGCAGGGTCATAAGTCGAAATGCCCAAACTAGCGGTGATTTTTGCAGTCGATGTACCAGTATCATCAGGAAAAGCTCCACGTTCTATAGCTTGACGTAACTTTTCTCCAATAAATGCCGCTTCGTTGCTACTGCATTCAGGTAAAATAATACTGAATTCTTCACCGCCATAGCGGGCTGGCAAATCAATGGTGCGCACATTGTGTTGCAATATTTCGCCAATTTGACTCAATAGTTTATCACCAGTTGGATGTCCATAGGAATCATTATATCGTTTAAACTTGTCAAGATCTAACATAATTAAGCTTAGAGGACGTTTTAAAGAGGCTGCTCGTTTCAGTTCAACTGTCAAAAACATGTCAAAATTGCGGCGGTTGGCTAAGCCAGTGAGGCTATCAGAAAGGGCCATAGACTTTATATGATTATATAAATGAGCCTTTTCCAATCCAAGAGCAATTTGTTGTGACATTAAAAAGGCGAAGGAGATGCGATTTAAGCGTTCAGGAGCCATAAAATGCTGCCAGCCTAGGAGGATCAGCCCCAAAAGATTTTGCTCTACGGCGATTGGTAGGACCATCATGTGCCTAGATGCATTTTGGTCATAAAGTTCAGCAAAGGGAGTAAATGTATTTGCTGTTGTAATACTAGGTTTGAGCGTTTCTATGAGAGGCGTTAGGCCGGGATAAGAATCTATGTCCATTTTGAGTAGCTTATAATTAAAGTTTATGGACGAAATAATGTTGAATTTTTTTTTGTCAGTATCAATAATCATGCCAATAGCTACGTCTGCATTGAGTGCTTTCATTACATGAGAGGTGCATTGTTCTATGATTGTATTGGTATCAATTGTTGTAGAAGTAGTTTGGGTAATCTCCGATAGAAACTTTTCTTCCTCAAGATGAAGTTTAGTCTTTTCGAAAAGCATAGCACTGGCAATTGCAGTACCTGCATGGCGGCCAAGGGCTGTTAAAAATTTAAGATCACTTTCATCAAATGCACTGAGTTCGGAAGAATAGGCTTCAATAATTCCAATAACTTGATTATCGTGAATTAAAGGAGCGCAAATCAAGGATTGGATACTGGAGAAGATAAGCTGAGGTTTGGGGATATCGGGATGTTGTGATAAATCATTAATGGAAAGAGCTATATTTTGAGTAATTACCTGTCCCCGTATCGAATGATTTAAGGGAATAACCGTTGGTGGCGTATTAATCCCATAAGTGGCAACTACTTGTAGGTGGGTTTGATTGCTACATAATAGCCCAATTAAACTTTGTCTAGAATGCATTAAATCAGTAACCATATCGGCTATGGCATCAAGAGTATCTTTTACATTAAGTTGTGAGGAGATAATCGTACCGATTTTAGATAAGGTATCTTCTAGTAAATTACGTTGCTGCTCTGATTTTTTATATAACTGTGCATTATTAATAGCCAATTGTTCTAGTTGCTCTTTAAATTTAAGCAGTTGTTCATAAGGATGTGTGATGACAATTTTAAACACGGCCTGTAGGATGAAATAATAGGCAAGACATTTGCAAAGGTGAGCTAAAATATTATCTTGAATGGGTAAGTCAGAAAGATAGGCTAGAGTGGAAATGATATTGAGAAGTAAAGCGGTTTGTATATAAGATCCTGTTATATATTGGGAAAAATTGCGTCGCAGAATAATAAATGAAATACCATGAATACTAATAGTTATCCATAGTGTAGAAATAAACAATGGATCCTTAGGATTGTTTATATGGAGAAAAGAAGGTATGGTGGCAAAGTTATCAAAAGTAAAACTGAAATTGGTAAGTAATCCGGTGAGTAGCCCAATCATCATTAAACTGGCAGTATAAAACAAAATTCCGTCAGTAAACTGAGGAACTTTTAGTGTAAGACTTATGGCGTATAATAAAGCACAAGCCCACACAATACGAGCAAGCATCCAGTAAATAAACCAACTGCTGTCAGTTGGATTATTTGTTGAATAGGAGAGTAGTTGCAATAAATCTAAGATGCTGGCACATAAAATAAAAAAACTAATTATCTTTCCTTTGAGATACCTATGATTCGTTGCGTCTTTACTGATACCATGCCAGACAATAAAGGAAATAATGATTCCTAGTACAATAGTGAAAATTTCGAGCATAGTGTGAGCTATGACCAGCATTTTTATCACCTCTTACGTAGAGTGATTTTGTTTTATCATATGCTGAAATTAATTAAAAGTTTACATGGGTTTTTAGCGATAACCATCAATTGATAATTCTACAAAAAGTGGGTGGATCTTGCAGTGGATAAACTTTGTCCTGTTTGCAATGGCTTACAAGGTATTACAGAGCAGTGTCCAATTTGTGGAGAAATATTGTTAGATGGGGGTTCACTACAAAATTATGTGGGTCCTTATAGTCCTTATATGGAAAGTGATATAGACAATAAATGTATCCATTTATTGTTTTGTACAGAATGTGGTTATGATGTAAGAGCTACTTTAAAATTGGTCAGTATCTAAATATACAATTTTAAAAAAATGTGACTTTCTAAGAAGGATAAAAATTAGAGCATAGTAAGATACTATTAAAGTAAATAAAAATTATAAGATGTAAGCTCAGAGATTCTTTGCAGAATGGCTATAGTAAGATATGTGATAAAAAGGAGTGAATTGTTTTATGGCAAATCCGATAGTAAAGTGCACTGTTGATCAATGTACCCATTATATGACTGGTGATCAATGTATGGCAGCCAAGGTTAGTATTTATAATGAAGAAGCAACTGGTTCATCAGAAAATGCAAAAGATACTCAGTGTAAATCTTTTCATCATCGCAAGACTGTGGGAGATATAATGGGAGCCTTGCATAATGCGAATGTTGGTGGTACCATATCAGCAGCCTTCATGGATGGGACTCAAATAACGCCTGTTGTAGAATGCTTTGTGAATAACTGTAGTCACTGGCAAGGTAGCAATGTATGTAATGCTGAAACCATTGATGTTTTTGGATCGAATGCTGCCAAGACAGATGATACGGATTGTAGAACATTTAAAAAAAAGCACTGATGAAAAAAGGCCGAAGGCTCTTAGTAGCCTTCGGCAATTTTCATTCGGTCATGGAGATTAGTGCTTATGATCGCAACCGCAAGAACAATTATGGGAATGGGTAGCTGCTTTTTGGGCATCGCAATGAGCCTTTACTTGACCCTTGATATTATCAATATACAAGCGTCGGAGCTTTGCCTGCTCTATTACTTCTTCTTCTGTTAATGTTCCTGCTTTTTGTTTTCTTCCTAACTCGTTGATTCTAGAAATAATTTCTGGTGTTATCATAATAATGAAGACCTCACTTCCTATTTATGTTATTATCTATATAAGATAATAATAACATTTTACAAAAATTTTATTATTATATTTGCCTTTTGTAAAGTGTAAAACGTAAAGGATGAAGATATATGTATGATTTAATTATTATTGGTGGTGGGCCCGCCGGCCTGACAGCAGCCGTGTATGCTGCACGTAAAAAAATGAACACGCTATTAGTGACAAAGGAATATGGCGGACAACTTATGTGGACAAAAGAAATTGAAAATTATATGGGCTACCAGTTCATTAGTGGTCCAGAGTTAATGGGTAAATTTGAAGAACAAGTGAAACGTTTTGCTGTTGTCACTAAATATGAAGAAGTAAATGGTCTTATAGTGAATGAGGATGGCACTTTTGTGGTTAAGACAGACCAAAATGAATATCAAAGTAAAACCGTGATTCTAGCTACAGGTAAACGCCCACGGGGCTTGGATATTCCAGGGGAGAAGGAGTTTACTGGGCGGGGAGTTAGTTATTGTGCCACTTGTGATGGTCCCTTTTTTGACAGTAAAGAAGTGGCTGTTATAGGAGGTGGAAATTCAGCAGTGCAAGCAGCTCTTGAAATGAGCAAGATAGCGAATACCGTATACTTAGTGGTAAGAAATGATCATTATATTGCTGAACCGATTATTCTTGAAAAGATGAAACTTGTGACCAATATTATTGAGATGATTGGTTATGAATCAGAAGGAATTTATGGCAATGAGGTAGTGGAAAAAATTACAATTCGCGAGATTGCTACAGGGAAAATCCAAGATCTAACGGTAGATGGTGTTTTTGTAGAAATTGGCTTAGAACCTAATTCCGAATATGTAGAAGATATCGTTAGAATGAATACGAAAAAAGAACTGATGGTCGACTGTCGTTCTAGAACCAGTATTCCAGGAATATATGCAGCTGGAGATATTACAGATGGCCCTGATAAACAAATTGTAATTGCCGCAGGCGATGGTGCAAAATCTGCTCTGATGGCTTATGACTATTTGTTACATAAACTATAGAGATTATATGGTAAGTCTTTATTTATTATGAGACTTACCATATAATTTTAAAGTTATCGGAAAATATAAATTTTGATGCAAGGTATTGGCTTTTACCATAAATGCCGTATAATAAAGGAATATCCTAAAAAATATTACAAATGTATTTTTAAAGTAGACAATAGTGGAATTAGGACTAAATATTTTATCTGGAGAGTGAGAAAATGAAAGCAGTAATTACAATTGTAGGACAGGATCGAGTAGGGATTGTAGCAATGGTTAGTGAAATTTTAGCAGTCAATAGTGTGAATATCTTAAATATTAATCAGAACATATTAGATGGTTTCTTTAACATGGTAATGATTGTGGACATGACAAGTAGCAAAGTGAGCCTTAAAGATTTGCAGCAAGTTCTCAAGGGAAAAGGTCAAGAACTTGGATTGGATATAAAAGTACAGCACGAAGATATCTTCCAAATTATGCATCGTATATAAAGAAGGGGAGGGAAGTTGATGTTAACAATTCAAGAAATATTAGAAACAAATCGCATGATTGAACAAAACAATTTTGATGTTCGTACCATTACATTAGGTATTAGCTTACGAGATTGTTGCCATTCTGATATAAAAATATTCTGTCAGAATATTTATGAAAAGATTACTCGGGCGGGAGAGCATTTAGTTCGCACGGGTGAAGATATTGAAGCGGAATATGGCATTCCTATAATTAATAAACGTATTTCTGTAACGCCTATTGCCATAGTTGCTGAGAGTTGCCATACGGATACATATGTTCCCGTAGCTCAAGCCTTAGATGCTGCAGCGAAAACCGTTGGAGTTAATTTTATTGGTGGTTTTTCTGCTTTGGTTGAAAAAGGCTATACAAAAGGGGATAGAATCCTCATTCAGTCCATTCCAGAGGCCTTAGCACAAACGGAACGAGTATGCTCCTCCATCAATTTAGCTTCTACCAAGGCTGGTATTAACATGGATTGCGTACGGGAAATGGGGCAGATTATTAAGCGTACAGCAGAACTTACCAAAGACCGTGATGCTTTAGGATGTGCCAAGTTAGTAGTATTTGCTAATGTTCCAGAAGACAATCCTTTTATGGCGGGTGCTTTTCATGGTGTAGGGGAAGCGGAAAAGGTCATTAGCGTAGGAGTCAGCGGTCCTGGTGTAGTAAAACGTGCTTTAGAAGAAGTTAGAGGACAAGATTTTAGTGCTGTTGCGGAAACCATCAAGAAGACTGCTTTTAAAATTACGCGAGTGGGACAACTTGTTGCCCAAGAGGCTTCCAGGCGAATGGGTGTACCTTTTGGTATTATTGATCTATCATTGGCACCTACTCCTGCAGTGGGTGACAGTGTAGCTCATATCTTAGAAGAAATGGGCTTAGAGAGTTGTGGCGCACCTGGTACTACTGCAGCTTTAGCTATATTAAATGATGCGGTAAAAAAAGGAGGATTAATGGCATCCTCCCATGTTGGCGGTTTAAGTGGCGCTTTTATTCCTGTCAGTGAAGATGCAGGTATGATTGCTGCGGTAGAACGCGGCAGCTTAACCTTGGAAAAATTAGAGGCGATGACTTGTGTCTGTTCTGTAGGTCTTGACATGATTGCTGTACCTGGGGATACGTCAGCAGCTACGATTTCAGGTATTATTGCTGATGAAGCAGCGATTGGCATGATTAATAATAAGACTACAGCAGTTCGCATTATACCGGTGCCAGGTAAGAAGGTGGGGGACAGTGTGGAATTTGGTGGTTTGCTAGGATATAGCCCGATTATCCCTGTCAATACTTTTAAATCAGATGATTTTATTGCGCGAGGTGGCAGAATTCCTGCACCCATACGCAGTTTGACAAATTAGTAATATTGCTTTACATTAAAGATAACCTTTTCACCAATATGAAAAGGTTATCTTTTTTTAGGAGGAATCTATGCGTATTACTAAAGCAATTAAACAAGAGATGTTATCTAAATTAGAAGAATGTTATCAAGGAACTTCTACAGCATTAGAGTATTCTTCGCCGTTTGAATTGTTAATTGCGGTCGTCTTATCAGCTCAATGTACGGACGTGCGAGTTAATATTATTACGAAACGTTTGTTTCCTGAGTATAATACCCCAACTAAGATAAGAGATATGGGATTGGAAAAGTTGGAAGACTATATTAGAGATTGTGGATTATATCATAGTAAGGCGCGCAATATTTTGGCCACCTGCGATATCTTATGCCGCGAGTATGAGGAAAAAGTGCCAGAGACTTTTGAGGAATTAATTACCTTGCCAGGAGTTGGTAGAAAAACAGCAAATGTCGTGCTAAGTCAATTATTTAATATTCCAGCCATTGCTGTGGATACTCATGTATTTCGCGTGTCCAATCGGCTTGGCTTAGCAAAGGGGGATACACCGCGTGCCGTAGAAGAGGGCCTGATGAAAGCGATACCACGCAATAAATGGAGCGATGCTCATCACTGGCTGATATGGCATGGTCGAAAGGTTTGTAAAGCGCGCAAACCGGAATGTAATACTTGCGCTCTAGTTGCGCTGTGTCCAAGCAAAATTTTATAGAAAGTTGTGATTTTCTATAGTGATGGTATAATATGAAGGTAATTTAATCTGCAGGGGGAATTCATTATGTCAAAGAAGATAGTAAGTATAATGCTCATTTTATTTATACAAGTATTATTGATTGCTGGGTGTTCTGGTAACACTGGAAATACAGGTAGCCAAGCAGCACCTGAAAGTACACCCAAACAAACGACAGTGAAAAAAAATAGTGTAGCTAAGTTTGAGACTTCTAAAGGTGACTTTAAGATAGAACTATTTGAAGATAAGGCACCGATTACAACTAAAAACTTTATTGACCTTGTAAATAAAAAGTTCTATGATGGCTTAATCTTCCATCGCGTTATTGATGGATTTATGATTCAAAGCGGCGACCCTAAAGGTAATGGTACAGGTGGTCCAGGATATAACATTAAAGATGAATTTCATCCTGATCTAAAACATAATAGTGCAGGCATTCTTTCTATGGCTAATGCAGGACCTAATACAGGTGGATCACAGTTTTTTATCACATTAGCACCTACATCTTGGTTGGATAAAAAACATGCAGTTTTTGGTAAAGTCACTACAGGCTTAGAGGTTGTCCAAGCAATTGGAAAAGTTAAAGTAGGAGCCAACGATAAACCGGCAGAAGATGTTGTGATCAAGAAAATTACCATAGAGCAGCCATAGTGGAGTAAATCATGCCATATACTTATATTGTTCAGTGTGCTGATGGTACATTATATACTGGGTGGACGGTTAATTTGGAAAAACGCCTTGCTGCTCATAATGAAGGAATAGGTGCTAAATATACTAGTAATCGTGTACCTGTGGTGCTAGTGTATTGGGAATTACAAGAGAATCAAAGTACTGCCCAAAAGCGTGAGGCTAGTATAAAAAGACTACCTCGCCGTAAAAAAATAGAATTAATTCGTGAATTTGCTAATATATAGGACGCGTTAGATCATTGCTTCTTTCAGGATTTAATCAACGCTCGCCGTTAGCACTTTTAATCTCCCTGGCGCTAAATTTTTTAACACTAGAAATAGAGTTAGTAAAAAAGGACCCTATTAAAAATAAGGACGCAAAGGTAATGTGTAGGCAATACATACCGTTGCGTCTTTCTGGTTGAGAACATTCATGAAAAAATATTTTTTTGACACAGCTAGTTTTAGAAGCTACAATAATAAAGGAATTTTAAAAAGAAGCAATTTAAAAAGAAAAATTTAAACAATGCAGGTGAATAGATTGAGCGTATTAACAGTAGAAAACGTAACTCATGGCTTTGGTGGCAGACAGATATTAGAGAATGCATCCTTTCGTTTATTAAAGGGAGAACATGTTGGTCTAATTGGAGCGAACGGTGAAGGAAAATCCACCTTCTTAAATATTATTACTGGCCAATTAATGCCTGACGAAGGCAAAGTAGAATGGTCGAATCGAGTAACTGTAGGTTATTTGGATCAGCACACAGTATTGAGCAAAGGAAAAACGATTCGCGAAGCGCTGCGGGAGGCTTTTCAAGGCATGTTTGACTTAGAAGCTGAGATGCT
>JARBUM010000192.1 GCA_029239675.1 Pelosinus sp.
GGTGCTATGGCAATGGGATAATTTGCGAATATCCCCATAATCAAAGTAGCTATTGCACTTGCTATAATGGTCGCCATAAATACACCATTAAAATCCATACCAGCTATATGTAAAATAGCAGGATTAACAATAACGATATACACCATTGTTAAAAAAGTAGTGATACCTGCCATAATTTCCGTAGATACCGTCGTTCCCCGCTCCTCTAACTTAAACCACGAATTCATTAAGAAACACCTCTATTCTTTACTGTTATTATCATTTTATTCTCTCCAAAAGGCCAAAATTTATTTTATCACATTTAGAGATTTATGTATATAGAGGATATTCATGGTATTATAAAAAACAACCACCTGAATTATCAAGTGGTTGTTACTCTATTTTACTTATTTCTTTTCTTTATGTACAATACCACCAGTTGCCTGATGTGTGGGGGTAACGGTTACTTCACATATTTGGACATGGGCTGGTGCGCTAGCTGCATAAACAACAATATCTGCAATGTCATCTGCTGTTAATGGCTCAATACCATCATATACATTATCAGCTTTTTGTTGATCACCATGGAAACGAATTACACTAAAATTAGTTTCTACCATGCCCGGCTGAATATTCGTTACTCGTATGGGTGTATCCACAACGTCCATTCTAAGTCCATCACTGATGAATTTCACAGCAGCTTTAGTAGCACAATAGACTGTACCTCCAGGGTAAGCAAGAATCCCTGCAGTAGAGCCAATATTAATAACATGCCCATTTAGTTTATGTTCTAACATCTGAGGAACAATTTTTCTAGTAAGATACAACAATCCTTTCACATTTGTATCAATCATGGCTTCCCAGTCTGCTACATCTCCTTGGTGAAGTTTATCTAAACCTCTAGCCAAGCCTGCATTATTCACCAGAATATCGATTTTTTTCCACTGCAAGGGCAGATCATCTACTACCTTATCCACTGCCTTCCTATCTTGCACATCTAACTGTAACGCTAATGTATCCGTTTGATATTGAGCTTTTAGTGCATTGCCGATTTCTTGTACTTTCTCAACGCTTCTTGCACACAAAATTAATTTTGCACCTGCCTGTGCAAACAACTCCGCACAAGCTTTGCCAATGCCGCTACTGGCACCACTAATAAATACAATCTTATCTTTTAACATTTTCATAAAGCATATCCTCCTCTATTTATAAATATTCTCTCAGAAAACAACCATATGGCAGTAAACAAGATAACTATAAACGTAGGTTAAGTATAAGGCTGGAGCGTTAATTATATTCATCCTTTTTACCGTCCTAAATGATACTTTTCAAGAGAACTTTTGGGCGAATTCTAACTACTATCTGTAGATTATCTTTCTACGCTATTTATTTTTTTCCTGCCATACAGCAAAAGCAAAAAGATCAGACATTATTTACTCCCTCTTAGAAGTTCATGTCTGATCTTTCTGTTGTATTTAGGTAATAATAGCCAATACAGCAAATATAACTGCAGCAATAGCTAAATATTTTTCCCAACCTGCTTCTTTTTTCATTCTCTTTCTCAGGGCTAAATATAAAAGGGCTGGTATCATCACCATTAATAGAAGAGTAATAATCTCAGACAAAGTTCGTCCTCCTTGGCATCTAATGATCTTTATTTTCAATTATGTACTCTTCACGACTATTCTCTATTTTTCCTGCTTCTTCATTTAATCATTGTGATAAAATCTTTACCAAATTGCTTACAATTTTCAATAGCTTGCTCATCTGGATTCCATAATGCACGTAATCCATCATTGACTACTGTAAAGCCACTACCTTGCAATAATGCAGATAGGACTTTATTACCCTCACCGCTCCATCCATAGGCACCAAAAGCAGCTGCCTTCTTATTTTTAAAGTCCAAGCCTTTTATTTCTTCCATGATCCCGGCTATAGAAGACAGTACACCTTTATAAATAGTAGGTGAACCAAGGATGATTGC
This sequence comes from Pelosinus sp., assembly GCA_029239675.1. Lineage (GTDB taxonomy): Bacteria > Bacillota > Negativicutes > DSM-13327 > DSM-13327 > Pelosinus. Next base: position 1,964 of record JARBUM010000192.1, read on the forward strand.
CTTTGATTTAAAGACTTCACTAACAATATCATTTTTATCCGATTTAGCACTATTAAACAACTTTACAACTACCTTATCATCTACCGATTGAATGCCTTGGGCAATTTCTTCTGCCATTCGCCTAGTACCATTCCACATGGTATCATAAATAATCGTAATTTGATTTTCTTGATAATCTTGGGCCCACTGGGCATATTTAGTAACAATTTGTAAAGGGTTGTCCCGCCAAATAACGCCATGACTTGTACAAATCATATCTACAGGCAGATTGAGACCTACTACCTCTTTGATTTTCTTATCAACAAATTTGCTAAGAGGAGTTAATATATTCGCATAGTATTTCGTACACTCTTGAAACAATTCCCCTTGGTCAACAAGGTCATTATACATAAGAGATGAAGCATAATGCTGGCCAAAAGCATCACTGCTGAATAGAATATTATCACCTGTCATATAAACAAACATAGTGTCAGGCCAATGAAGCATTGGTGCTTCCACAAAAATAAGTTCTTTAGAACCTAGGCTTAACTTATCTCCGGTTTTTACTATATTAAAGTTCCAATCCTGATGATATTGTCCTTTTAATGATTTTACCGCATTTGCTGTACAGTAAATCGGTACAGCAGGGATTTTTTTCATAAGCTCCGGCAAGGCTCCACTATGATCAATTTCTCCATGAGTAATCACAATCGCATCAATGTTCTGTAAAGGAATTTCTTTTTCTAAGTTGTCCACAAATTCTTTGGCAAAAGGCATCCATACCGTATCAAGTAATACTGTTTTTTCATCCTGAATTAGATAAGAATTATAAGATGTACCTTTGTGAGTGGAATATTCTTCTCCATGAAAAGTCCGTAGTTCCCAGTCAATTTTTCCAACCCATGTAAGACCGTCTTTAATTTTAAAACCCATGATAAATCCTCCTTAGTACTATATTCCTTTACATAGCTACTATATCATATTATATTTTTTTTTAGAAAGATTTTAATGTTTTTCTTGTAAGCGAGGATGAAGAATATTATTTTCTAAATGAATATGTTGAAATAGATCAGATTCCATTTCTTCTAATTTTTGATAAGTTATCTTGAAACTCGTGCAAGCATCGGCAGGATATTGAAATTGATTCGTGATTTTTCTCAATTCTTTTATAATGTCCCCTGCTTGTTCATGTTCTGCTTCAATATCATTTGTCACATTCTTAATCTTTGCCAAAGACTGAGCCGATGGATTTTTTTCATATTCTTTAATAAGAGGAAATAATATTTCTTCTTCTTTAATTAGATGTTGCTCTAATTCCATCTTGAGCACATGAAATAACTTATGTACCTTTGCCAATTCACTATGATTCTCACCATGAACACGTAGAATTTTATTAGTAAACTCACTGATTTGCGGCAATTCTCGCTGTAAATAAAGATGATGTGTACTGACGATATGATCAATTAATTGTGTAAAAGATTGTTGGCGCCAGTCAACGTCTACATTTTCCTGCTTATTTTTTACTAGTGCAGCATAAGCCTGGTTTAATTTTTCCACTACCATTGCTTCATTCAGAATTAATTCTTTAACTGCCACTGTCAGCAACTTATCGCCACCGCAGCAAAAATCAATTCCATTCTCCTTAAAGATCTCCGCTGCCTTAGGAAATTCTGCCACAATTTCCCCAACTGCCTGCATTCCTGTAAATTTCTGTTCCATAATAATCTACCTCCATCATCATTTCATTTTAACTATAGCATTTCCCGTAATACTCATATTTTTTCAATTCATTGTTGAGTTCTTATAATCCAATAATACTATTTATACCCAAATAAAAAAGTGATGCAGATCAATTTTAAAAATAAACTTTTTACTATAAATAATTCCAGTTATAATAGTAGATAAAGAAGACTTGATTTAGGTGGAGTTTTAGATCCATTTGAATCGTAGTCACACTTATCTAGGGACTTAGTTGTTCTAGAGCTTCCACTTATATACGTGAGCCTTGGGTCCAAAGACCCTTAGAGCGAACTTAGTGCGAGTTCTACCCCCTGTTTCTCTCACAATCATGGACAGGGTAT
>JARBUM010000193.1 GCA_029239675.1 Pelosinus sp.
ACTTTTACTTTTTGAATGCCATAATCAAGAGCATCTTGACGATCATCAAAGACTAAATCAATACGATTTCCTTTAATGGCACTTCCTTGATCTTCTGCAACAGCTTCACCATAACCTTCAATCCATAACTTCGTTCCCATGGGAATTACTCGTGGATCTACAGCTGCTACTCCTGAGCGCACCTTGCTTCCTACATAAGTCTTAGTATCCCATTTACCATTGTCTAATGTCCCTGGTGCATACGCTGTGGCTGTCATATTTAGAACCTTTTTATAATTCTGCGGAGCCGCTGTTAAAGAATCGCTTTCATTAACAGCTTTAGGAGCTATAATCTGATTATTAAAGAATGTAGCAATCGCTGTTAATTCTTTTTCATAAGGAGCTACTCTGCTTATAATCTGTTGCCCCATTTGCTCACGCAAAGCATTTTGAACCGTTTGATTTACGTTAACTTGTTCTAATATATTACTGCCAGTGTTGATTTGGTTAGACTGATTTACAGCAGTTTTCGCCAATGTCTCAATTACCTGTTGCTTATTGCCTTGTTCCCATTGATCTTTCAATACTAATAATTGTTGTATTCGATCGACGTTGGCCTGCTGCGCTGCGATTTGCGCCAATTGGTCATTTAATGATGCGGCATGGGCAGGCACTATGGGAGAAAAAAACTGAACTACCACAACTGCTGCAATACTCGCAATTATTTTTTTCATTTGTAATCCCCTTTCGAAAATGCATACATGGGTAAATCCTATCTATATGTCATTTTACCATACAGTTTACATAATTAGTAACGGTAATTACTACCTAATAAAAAAGAAGCGGCTTATAAACCGCTTCTTTTTCTAACTTTTATTCTACTTTTAATACCTTTACTTTGCTAGTTGAAATAAGGTTTCGGTCAGCACATCAATTCCGGACATGATTTCATCGATTGCAGTATGCTCTTCGCCATTGTGGCTAACGCCATTTTGCGACGGAACAAAAATCATTCCAGCAGGTGCCAGGTGCGATAGATTCATCGCATCATGCCCAGCTTGACTATGTATAACTTGATGAGGCACCTTCTTTTCCATGCATACTTTTTTAACAAGACTTATGATATCTTTATTCATGTTTACTGGCTTTTCTGCAGACAGCAACATGATAGAGACCCCTATTTCCTGCCCTTCTGCGATGGTACTAATGGCATCCTTAATATCCTGCAAACATTCAATAATACTTTCATGATTGACACCACGAATATCTACCCACATTTCTACCACGCCAGGAATCACATTGATAGACCCAGGGTGTACGTTGAGCATCCCTACGGTAGCTACTGTACCGTATTTTGATTGTTCTGCGCCAATTTCGTGTATTGCCAGTACAATCATAGACGCGCTGACTAATGCATCTCGTCTTTCTTCCATAGGGGTAGAACCGGAATGCGCAGCCACCCCTTCTACTCTAATTTTAAGTCGTGTCGGAGCAGCAATTGCTTCCACAATACCAATCGTTTTTTGTTCCTTTTCTAAAACTCGTCCTTGCTCAATATGAAGTTCAACAAAGGCTTTTATTTCCTCCGCCTGCCTTGCAGCCTCGCCAATACGCTCTATATCGAGATGGTTTTGCGCTATTGCCTCTGCAAAGCTTAATCCCGATTGATCTTTGGCTTTGCTCCATTCAGAAACATTTGCTAAACCAACCATAGCTTTGCTGCCTACTGTAGCAAAGCCAAAACGGCTTGATTCTTCACAAGCAAATATAACTAATTCTAGAGGATGGGCTAGTCCCCCTTTATCTTTTAAACGACTGATAGCTACTAAACCACCAATCACACCAGTTACGCCGTCGTATTTTCCACCCTCTGGTACGGTATCTAAATGTGATCCTGTAATCACAGCCGGCAGTGAATCATCCCTACCTTCTAGTCGTCCAATTATATTCCCAATCTGATCCATTCTGATCTTAAGACCAACCTGCTCCATCAAACTGATTACATACTTCTGTGCCTCTACAGCGGTTTCTGTAAAGGCTAAGCGCGTTATGCCCCGTGACCCTTTACCAAAATGGGCAATCTTCTCTATTTCATTCATTACCCATTCTTTATTTCTGTCCATTAGCATCGCCCCTTTTTGAAGTCTCTCAGCTTTTTGTTCATAATAAACAAGTATTAGACTCTTTCTAAATTGGCTATATCGTAGGTATTTTCCTGCTTAAAAAGATATTTTCCATGGGCAAATGTCTACTTCGCCTTTGAAATGAAGTGCTTGAGCGCACCTCACTTAATTATATAAGAGAGAAATGATAACGGCCAACAAGCTTGCAGCCCCCAATATACCACCAATTGTAAGGGCGGTTTTATTTAGTTTCCTCATATCCTGCCGATGATGAGCACGCTTTCCCATTCCTTTAGCCATCACTTAACCCCCTTATATAATTTTATTTCTGACTTACATCTTGAATTTAAATTTATTTTGACAATGCTTACAAGTGATCTCTTCACTATTTACGGCTTTACACATTGGCAATTCAATCATCAATCCACAATAGGGGCATATAATCTGTACCTCATTTTGCACCTTGCACTCTCGCTTTTTGTACATACTAAGCCCTCCTTCATATTTTATTACATAATATGAAGAAACATGCAAAATTGTTAAATCCTAAGCGTATGATAAATATAATTCCCTATATTCAGACTATTTCCTGCTAAAATAAAAATCGCGGACTATAATCCGCGATTTTATTTTCGTATTGCTATGAAGCTAATGAATCTAATATCTTGCGTAATTTAACAACATGAGTTTGCTCTTCAGCTTTTAATGTTGTAAAGATTCTTCTAGCATCCTCAAATTTGGATTTGCTCGCTAATTCATCATAAAATAAAATAGAATCTTTTTCTGCCTGAATAGCCATTTGCAAAATCTCTGGAATCGTGGTAACTTCTGCAATTTTAACTTCAGCATTTTCAGCGGTTGGAAAGATATGTCCATCTGCTAGTACAGTCAGGTACCGGGAAGTTTCTGCATCAAATAAATATTCATCAGAAGCTGCCTCTTTATTCTCGTTTACCTTAGCAAAAATTTTTGTAAATGTTTCAAAATGAATAATTTCTTCGTTTTTCAATAGACAGAATAAATCCTTATGAGCATCTTCTGTTGCCCTTTCAAAAGCTTGTTGGTAAAAATCACGCCCTCTTTCTTCTATTGCCATCGCAATTCGTAATCCTTCTAGATCACTAAATAATTTTACGTCCATTTCGTTACCCCCTAAATAAAAATACAGCTTATCCTAAGTTCATTATTTCCACAATATAAAAAAAATTCCTGCAAAACTATAAGAAATACCCCGCTTATTCTCGTATGTCAATTATAAAAATTTAAAACTTATTTAATAATAATTATCATTTACATTTTACCTGACACATGTTACCATATAATTATATATTACATGTACAAGGAGGAATCCCAAATGACTAAACGTAATAATGTTGTAAAATTTGGTGGTAATCCAGTCACACTAATAGGCACAGAAATTAAAGTTGGTGATAAAGCTCCTGATTTTACAGTGTTGAATCCTGATTTATCTTCTCTATCTCTTAAGGATACACAAGGTCAGGTACGAGTTATTAGTGTTGTACCTTCCATTGATACATCCGTTTGTGATATACAAACTCGCTGGTTCAATGAAGAGGCTGCGAAAATTGATGGCTTAACCGTGTTATCCATCAGCGTCGATTTACCCTTTGCCTTAAAGAAATATTGTGCAGCTCAAGGTATTGATACCATTAAAACTCTTTCTGACCATAGGGAGCTTGATTTCGGACTAAAATATGGATTTGTCATTGAAGAATTACGCCTTTTATCCCGTGGAACTGTTGTGATTGATAAAGATGACATTGTACGCCACGTAGAATATGTTGCTAATATTGGTGATCAGCCCGATTATGATAAAGTAATGGCTGTTGTAAAACAATACTTATAATATCCAAACTCATCAAAAAATTCCCTTATCAATTTGATAAGGGAATTTTTG
>JARBUM010000194.1 GCA_029239675.1 Pelosinus sp.
TTTCATACATATCATCAATCTCATCAGGACTCATATCTTCAGTCTGCATGGTATCCATAATTTCAGAATACGTTAACACACCACGTTTTTTAGCTTTGTGTAAAAGCTCATTGACTTGTTCACCGGACGTAGTTTTCTTATCGGCCATAGTTTTCCCCCCTTCCTCTGGCATCTGATGGTAGTAAACGATTTAATACTTGATTATTATTGGTGCAATTTGCTAATTTCATGTTTAATTCGCTGACTTTCTGCCAATTCCTGCAGAAAACCACTATCCCCCAAGCGTTCTAATTCATCGGCCATTAGCCGGTGTTGTTCGTACAATGCGGTTAGATATGCTAGCCGAATCGTTTTAATACAATCGTCGACCTGTTTGGCCACATCGTCAAATTGGTTTTCCATCAACATAATATGCGAAAATTCACTGTTTGCTTTTTCACTTAGGCCATGTACACCAGCATTTATCATCGCCTGTGTTATATTTTTCTCCATATTATACGCATTAAATATAAAATTAATTATCTCCCGCTGTAGAACGCCCTGTATTTCCTGTGGCAAAATTTTATCAAAAACATAAGGGATAAGGGACAAATCCTCGCACATCAGCCTAATAAGCTGACGTTCAGCCTGCACTACCGCCGGTGCTGGCGGCTTAAATAAAAGCGCAATATTTACAGTTTTCCCGCTTTTTACATTTTTATCCTTTTTGGCTTGAATAATGTACTTTGTTATTTCGCTTCGTAAAGCGCTCTCATCAACAGCAAGCACTTGGGATAAACGGGTAATATGAGCGTTTATTTCCACTGCATTATCCGCACCAGCCAAAATAGGCGCTAATTTACCAACAACAGCAATCTTACCTTGAACGGTGGAATAATCATCTGATTTCAGTGCTCGTTCAAGCTGATAATCTAAGAGCGGCTGTGCCGATTTAACCAACTCCAGGAAAGCCTCGTTGCCATGCTTCCTAATAAATTCATCTGGATCTTTACCATCAGGCACAGATATTACTTTAATGACTGCTCCTAACGAACGTACCGTGTCCAGCGCTCGAACGGTAGCATTTTGTCCAGCGGCATCTGAATCATAGGAGAATAACAGCTCGGCGTTTAGCTTAATGAGATATCTTGCCTGTTCAGATGTAAAAGCTGTGCCTAATGATGCTACTACATTCTTGATACCTTGACTATATAGTGCTATAACATCCATATAGCCTTCAACAATAATAACTTGGCTAGAATCACGAATATGCTTATATGCATGTTCAAATCCATATAACACATGACGCTTATTAAAAATCTCAGTTTCTGGCGAATTGAGGTACTTGGGCTGACTATCGTCTAAAACCCTACCACCAAAACCAACTACCCGCCCTCTTATATCACTTATGGGAAACATAATTCGGTTGCGGAATCGGTCATAAATACCATCCCCAGAAGTGCGGGCAGCCGATAAGCCTGACTTTAACAATATATCAAGGGCTATACCACGTTCACTAAAAGCTAACGATAGTTTATCCCATGATGGTGGTGCAAACCCTAGTTTAAAAAAATTAATCATTTCGGTAGATATACCCCGATTAGACAAATACTCACGGGCAGGTTTACCATAATTAGTTTTAGTTAAACAGGAGTGAAAAAAGTCTTTGGCTAACTCATTAACCTGATATATTTTTGCGAGTTCTTGGTCTCTAGCTTGCTCACGCGGTGACTTTTCCTTTTCCGGCAATGAAATATTAAGTTTTTTTGCAAGCAACTTTACAGCTTCAAAAAAAGTACTACTTTCAACCTTCATTAGAAAGTTAAAAACATTACCACCGCTCTGGCAGCCAAAGCAATAGAAAAAACCTTTTTCTGGGTTCACCGAAAACGATGGTGTTTTCTCGTTGTGGAAGGGGCAACATCCCCAATAATTTTTCCCTTTCTTTTTTAGCGACACGTAATCAGAAACAACACTGACAATGTCGCTCTCTGACCGCAATCTATCGATAAAATCATCGAAAACTGCATCTTTCATAAACTCACCTTATCCAGGTTTGACAAAATTCCCTACTTCGTTTTTTAAAAGTACGGTATATGCAAATAGTTCCAAGCTTTGACTTTATTCTACATTAAGACTAATATTCCTGCCAAAAGGGTACGAGTCATACAAAGTTGTTTATAGAACCTTTCTTATCATCTTTTGATTTAATAATTATTATTCAATATAAATGACAAAATTCCTCTTTTACATCTTGACAACAGTAATAATATTTGCTCAAAAAAAACACAGAGCTTTTTGGCTAAGCTCTGCGAACTATTTCGGTATCCCCCAGGTGGCAGGGATGAATAGTTTTTCAAACTGTTTAATAGCATATAGATCAGTCAAACCGGCAATGTAGTCAATTACTATCGTCTCCAAACCCCAGCGTTCTTCCCGCTCCAAGAATTCCTGCGGCAGGCTTCCAGGGTTATCTATGTAGTACTCAAACAGTTTGCTGACTATGTATTTTGCCTTTTTTCGATCAGGCTCAAGTTCATTTGAATGATAGATTCTTTTGAACATAAACTCTCGAAACTCATCCATAGCCGCTTTAACTCGGTTAGACATGATAATTTCATTTTTTCCCTCAGATTGATTAATGATATCTGATACCATGACTGTTATCATGCTTGATGGGTTTTTACCCAACACCTTACTTACACTTAATGGCATATCAGAAGAATTCAGCATGCCAGCACGGATGCCGTCATCATAGTCATGGCAAAGATACGCTATACGATCACCGATACGGACGATATTGCCTTCAAGTGTAAATGGCTTATTATCGCCTGTATGGTTTAGAATACCGTCTCTAACTTCGGCTGTCAGGTTAAGCCCCTGCCCGCCCCGTTCAAGATATTCTACAACGCGCAAACTTTGTTCATTGTGATTGTAATGGCCAATCAATTCGCGTAAAGCATATTCGCCGGCATGACCAAATGGTGTGTGTCCTACATCATGACCTACTGCAATGGCTTCAGTCAAATCTTCATTAAGCATAAGACCACGGGCAATGGTTCTTGATATTTGCGCAACTTCAAGGCTGTGTGTCATTCGCATGCGATAATGATCGCCAGGAGATATGTATACTTGTGTTTTATGTTTAAGTCGTCGAAAGGATTTACTATGAATGATTCGATCCCTGTCTCTTTGAAAAGCGGTGCGAAAATCACATAGCGGTTCTTCCCTATCTCGGACGGCATCACGACTTTTCGCAGCATAGGATGATAATATTTTAAACTCCTGCTGCTCAATGCGTTCACGAACTTTCATACTGTCAATCCTCCTTTTCTTCTTCTTATTATACCATTGTTTACCTTTTTTTGATAGCTGGCACACCAATACCTATATTTCAAAATATCATGATACACATTTTTCCCAGAAGCATCTTCTAGAATTATTTGCTATAATAGATGTAAGAAAGGAGGAGACTGGAATGAAATATAACAGAATATTTTTATCCACTCTTTTAGTAATTATTCTCTTAACAGGCATTGCGTCGGCCGCCAAACCGGTGGTAACTGCTGACCGTACATACTTTGATATTAACACAGGCCTGTATGTTTTAAATGGTAACGTTTACATTGAAGTCAGTAACAGGGTTATTACTGCTGGCCAAGCCAAGGTAAATCCAGCTTCATTGGAAGTATGGGCCTCGGGTGGCATTTCGGTGAAACAGCGTGATATCTATTTTACTGGAGATAGTGTCCATGTCTATGGTACTAAGGACCAGGCGAGAATTGACGGTGGTGTAAACCTATCTCGAAACGGCCTCTCAATTAGCGCTGACGGTGTTGACTTTAACTGGCGCACCAGAGTGGCCGTCTTTGGCGGTAATGTTCGGGTAACCGAGGCCGGTACTAATTGGTCGGCTGATTCTGTAAGATATAATGTAGATTCAAATTGTTTTTTGTAATCAAAGATCCCTGGGCAGACCGTCAAACGGAACTGTGCCAGGGATCTTTTTTATAGCTA